>DAIUCM010000110.1:0-13948 GCA_036846145.1 Bacteroidota bacterium | reverse complement strand
TTTCCATGATGCTAAGATACAGCTTTTTTCGCTGTTATAAGTAGAACTTAGCCCAGTAAAATAGTAAATTGCATTTCATTAATCTGATGTTATGCATTTATTACTGCGCTCATTACTTTGCTTGTTGCTACTTCCGGCATTCTGTATATCTGTTAATGCCCAGGCTGGCAAGCAAAACCTAGAACAATGGAATACAAAACAACCAACACGTTTCATAGAAAACAAAGGCCAGGTTACAGACCAGGATGGAAATCTGCGTAATGATGTAAAGTATATTTATGCTGCTCCAAAATTCAAGGCTGTTTTTAAAGCAAACTGCCTTAGCTACGAAGTATTTTCCATTGAGAAGAAACCTAAGCAGATATTTGAAACTACGGCCAAACCGGTTAATGATCTATTATCTGGTGCATTTAATTATCCCGAGGACATTACTATTAACACGCACAGGATAGATATTAAATTTCCCGGAGCAAAAAAGAATCCGGAGATTTTAGTTGAAGATAAAACCACTGATTATAACAATTATTATTTAGCGCACACACCAGAAGAAGGCGTTCAAAAGGTTTGCAGCTATACGAAACTCACTTACAAAAACATATGGCCGAATATAGATATCGTTTTCTATGTGAGAAAAGAAGGTCAGCTGAAATATGATATTGTATTGCACCCGGGTTCTAAATTAAGTGATGTAAAATTTGAATACGATAGTACAAATCATATACAGTTAAATGGAGAGGCGTTAAAAATAATAACGCCTTATGGTACAATAGAGGAAACTATACCGTATTCAATAAATAATAATCGTGAAGTAGATATAAAATATTTAAGGCATAAAAATACGATTAGCTTCTCTGGAGATTATAATAGTAACGAAACATTAGTAATTGATCCATTGCTAAGCTGGGTTACATTTTACGGTGGAGACGACGAAGACTATTGCGATGCGATTAATTGCAGTCCGGATGGTTACATGTATGGTTTAGGAAGAACAAAAAGCATAAGTAATATTGCTGTTTCCGGGCAATATCAGACTTCTTATGGTGGAGGCTGGGATGTTTTTCTTGTAAAATTTGATAGTAGCGGTTCGCGGCTTTGGGCAACATATTATGGTGGAAACGACTATGATGGCCCAGGTAAGCGCTTCAGCTTTGATATGGCAAGCAATATTTACATAGCCGGATCTACTTACAGCACAAGCGGAATTGCCACGAGCGCTGCACACCAGCAAAGTCATGCCGGTAATTACACAGATGGTTTTTTAGTAAAATTCGATGGTTCAGGACAAAGGAAATGGGCAACATATTATGGTGGCAATGGCTATGATTTTGCGAATGGCGTAAAAGTAAGTATAAACGGAAATATTTATATGGCCGGGCATACTTTCAGTACAAATAATATTGCAACTTCAGGCTCGTACCAGTCTTCGCATGGCGGTAAAGAGGATATGTTCCTGGTAAAATTTGACAGTTTGGGTGTAAGGCAATGGGGTACTTATTATGGCGGAACTGAAGCAGATGCCGGAAATATAGTATCAACTGACTCGGACGATGCCGTTTATATTTTCGGTATTACAAAAAGTTCAAGTGCAATAGCTACTGGCAAAGTTCATCAAAGTACATATGGTGGCGGCGCATGGGATGGGTTCTTAGTGAAGCTAAGTAGTACCGGTAAAAGAATATGGGGAACTTATTATGGTGGAAACTCACATGATAATTTCGACGGGGCAATATTAGATTCTAACGAGTATATTTATTTATCAGGATACTCTGTAAGTACCGGTGGTATTGCAACAACCGGGGCATACCAAACGCAAAACGCAGGTGGTATGGGCGATGGCTTTATTGTAAAATTTGATACAAGTGGTAAAAGAATATGGGGAACGTATTATGGTGGCATGGGCTACGAAAGGCTTACTGCCATCAGTATTAATTCTCCCGGGAATTTATATGTAATTGGATATACAGAAAGCTCTACGGGAATTGCTACTAAAAATGCCTTTAAAACTACACATTCAGGCAAATACGATTTATGCATTGCAAAATTTGATACTACAGGCAACTTAAAATGGGGAACATATTATGGTGGAAAAAATTCTGAAGAAGGTTATGCCATAGCAACAGATGGTAATAACAATGTATATGTTACAGGATACTCATATGACTTACCCACAACCAGCGGCGCTCATCAGGCAGTAAATGGTGGCGGCCCCGATGCTTTTTTTCTTAAATTTAAAGATGAAAATCCTGATGCCGCAGTAGTAGCGATAGACTCATTGCCTGCTGCAACATGTACATCAATTCACCAATTATACATACGTATAAAAAATCTATCAGCTTATACAGTATTAGATAGCGTGAATATTGGCTGGTCAATAAATAATATAAAGCGTGCTGGTCAAAATCATAAAACAGCAATTAAGCCAGGCGATACATCAACAGTAATAAACCTTGGTACAATGAGCCTAAATAACGGCATTAATACAATAAAAGTTTGGACGTATAATCCTAACGGCAGTGTTGATAATAATGTAAAAAATGATACATTTACAGTTACTGTAAACTTCAGTTTTCCTAAAGCTGGTTTTTTTGCAGATGCCGGTATATGTATTGAAAAGGAAATACAGTTTACACTGGATAGTACAAATAAAGCGGATATATCGGATCGGTATTTATGGCTTTTCGGCGATGGCGATACATCCATTTCAGAAAACCCAACACATATTTATTCATCCATTGGCAATTATAAAGTATTGCTAAGTGTAACCAGCAGCCTCGGCTGTACAGATACTTTTTCAAAAACAGTTACAGTTTACCCATTACCAAAAGCTAATTTTAGCACGAATAATGTTTGCATAAAAGACAGCGCAATTTTTACAGATTCAAGCATTTCTGCGCAACAATATATATGGAGTTTTGGCGATGGCAACTATTCAATTCTGCAAAATCCTTCACACTATTACGAAACAGCTGGCACTTACACAGTTACACAGAAAGTAAGAAATATCTACGGTTGCTGGGATAGTACAAGCAAACAAATAGAAGTATATGACAGAGCAGAAGCTATTTTTTCAGTAAATGATATATGCGTTACAGACAGCTTCCATTTCACTTCAAAAGGGAAAGGCGCAACTGCATGGCACTGGAAATTTGGTGATGATGCTTATTCTTATGATGAACATCCGAAATACAAATATTCTACAGCTGGCAAGTACGATGTTTGGTTAATTACCAGCAGTAATAATGGCTGTAAAGATTCTGTAATGCATGCTATTACTGTAGATTCCAGCTGCGTATGGCCGGGAGATGCAAATGCAGATAAAATTGTAGATAATAAAGATATTCTGGCTATAGGATTAGCCTTTGCAGATACCGGATCATACAGAGCCGATACAAGCACTTTATGGAAAGCGCATCATGTAAAGGACTGGAGCAATAACTTCTCCTCAGGACAAAATTATAAACATGCCGATAGTGATGGAAATGGTACAGTAAGCTACAATGATACCTTGGCTGTAACAAGAAACTACACCAGAACACATGCCAAGAAACAGCAGATAAACCGAGGCAAAAGTGGAGATCCTGTATTGAAAATAGATATACAGAATGATTCGCTTAAAGCAGGTGATACATTAGTTGCATATATAGTACTGGGAGAAAATGCTTTACCTGCAAAAGATGTGTACGGTTTAGCTTTCAGTATAAATTATAACCAGGACCTTTTCTCAGCGCCTGTAGTAGATTTCTCAGGGAACTGGTTTGGTAATAATATTCTTACTTTCAATAATACAAGCAATGGTTTAGATATAGCTTTAAGCAGAACTGATCATAATAATATTTCCGGCGCAGGAAATATTGCCAGTATAAAAATGGTTTTACGGCAGAATGTTACGGCAGGCAATTTAAAGCTAAGGATAACAGATAACATGCTTATTTCGGCAAGTGAAAGGATTCTTCCAACACATATTATTGAAGATTCTGTAAAGGTTTATAAAGTGCCAAATAACATTAGGAAAAGTAATTATCTAATACAGCCTGAGGTTAATGTTTATCCCAATCCATTCATTAACCAAACTGTAATTGAGTATAGTTTAGTGTCTGCCGGCAAAGTAAATATTTCGCTTTTTGATATAAATGGCAGAGCAATTCAACTAAGATCAATAAGCCAGCAGACTGCAGGCAAGCACCTTTTTACGTTAAATGTAAATGAATATAATTTACCTGCCGGTGTATATTTGCTAAGAATTGATTTGAATGGCATACAAACTCATAAACGCATTGTCAAAGTAAACTGATCGCTGCATCTATAGTATTATGAAATAGCTAATAATTGAATAATTAACCAGCTATTTTTATTTTATCTATAGAGCTCATTTTCGAAGAACATAAATTAAGTGCCTGTAATTGCAAAGCATTTTTTGCCCATTGCATATATGGCACTATGCCTGCTCCGCTGCCGGAAGCGTGAAAAAGAAAGTTGTTCCTTTATTTTTTTCAGATTTTACCCATATTTCGCCGCCATGCAATTCAACAATTCGTTTGCAAACAGATAAGCCGATTCCGGTGCCGGGATACTGATCGCGCGTATGCAGCCTCTGGAAAATAACAAATATGCGGTCCTGGTATTCCGGCGAAATGCCAATGCCGTTATCCTCTACGGTAAACTGCACCATTTGCTCTTTTGGGCCGGCGGAAATTTTAATGATAGGCGTAATTTCTTTCTTCCTGAATTTTATGGCATTATCTATAAGATTCTGGAAAAGCTGCGATAGCAAGGTTGGCGCGCCTTTTATTACAGGCAGCTGCGGATAATGTATTACGGCGCCGGTTTCTTCAATTTTCAGGTGCAGGGTATCTTCAACCTGGCGCATCAGCATGTTGCAGTCAACATCTACCGGCGGTATTGGTTTCTGGCCAATGCGCGAGTACTCCAGCAAATCGTTAATTAAGGCCTGCATACGCGAAACGCCCTCGCTCATAAAACGCGTATATTCCGCGGCTTCGGCATTATCGGGTATATGCCTTAATAACAAATGCGAGTAGCTGGATATCATGCGCAAGGGTTCTTTCAAATCGTGGCTGGCAACGTAGGCAAACTGCTCCAGTTCCTGGTTTTTCTTTACAAGAAGCTCCATTGCCTCCTGGTAATCGGCAGTTTTATCGGCGACCTGTTTTTTCAGCTCCTCGGCGAAGGTTTTCTGCTCGGTAATATCCTGTGCTACACCAAGCAGTTTTTCGGGCCTGTGCTGTTTATCATAAAAAACACGGCCCGTCATGCGTATCCAGTGTACAGATCCATCTTTCCAAACCACGCGCGCTTCATAAAACAGCTTTCCGCTTGTTTTTGCTTGAAGGTGTGCGGCTTCTCTATGCGCTTTATCCTCAGGATGAATGGCTGCGGCGTACGCATGGAGCGAGGTAGATGGCTCCACGCCGAATATTGTATCGAGGCGTTTGTTTGAAATAATGGAATTGTTTGCATAAGTAACCTCGTAAACGCCCAGCTCGGCCGATTCAATAGCAAGCCTTGCCCTTTCTTCCGCAAGCTCTGTTTCCTGCCTCGCCAGTACCTGCTCCGTTACATCAACGGCCACTGCCATTACGCCTGTAATAACACCTTCTGCATTTTTATAGGCTTCATAAACAAAATGCAGGTAAACAAGCTCGGTTTTGCCATTGCGCGGCAGCATAACGGGCGTTGCCAGCGCCGAAAAAGTTTCGCCGGTTTTATATACGTTGCTTATTAATTGCTCAAGTCCTTGTCCGCGTGCTTCCGGCAGCCCATCAAAAATAGGTTTGTTTATCAGCTCCTTGGCTTCTTTGCCCCAAAGTTCAAACATACGGTCGTTGGCCACTTCCACAACAAAGTCTTCTCCTTTTAGCAGGCACATGGCCACAGGCGCCTGTAAAATCAGGTTGCGCAGGTTCTTTTCGCTTTCTTCTATCCTTTGCTTTTCATTGGCAAGGGCTGTAATATCATGTATTATACCGGTTATGGAAATGGGCTCGCCACGATCGCTGAAAATGGTTTTGCCAATTGAGCGCAGTATGCGGGTTTTACCGGTTACCGGATGTACAACTGTATAAGTTACATCATGAAGGCTTTTGGCCTCGCTTTTTAACGAATCTTCTATGGCCAGCTTTACCTTTTCTAAGTCATCCGGGTGTATAGAAGCAAATACTTTATCAAGGCTTAAATGATGCGCTGTAAGCCCGAACCATTCCATTATTCGGTCGGAGTATGTTGCCGATTTATTTAACGCATCAACTTTAAAAGTACCCAGTTCGGCAATTTCAACGGCAAGGTTAAGGTCGGCCTTGTTTTCTTCCAGCTGCTTTTTAGATATTACCTGCGACGTAACATTGCTTGCTAAAACAAGCACGCCGGTTACGGTTTCATCTTTTTCGCGGTACGGATGATATACAAAGTTAAAATACCCTGTTTCTTTCAGGCCGTTTTCACGTATGAAATATACAGGCATTTCGTAACCGTGGTGAGTTATGCCATTGCAGTAAACATCCATCAGCATATCGTAATACACCTGGTCCTTCATTTCGGGCAGAATTTCCAGTAAGGGCTTGCCGATAGATTCTTCGCCCACCTGCCAGAGATCGAAAAGCGGCTTGTTAGCCACTTCAAGCCTTAAATCATCACCTTTCAGGATCAGTATGGGGTCAGGAGCCTGATCAAGCAGATTACGGAATCGTTGTTCGCTTTCTTCCACTTTTTTACGCGCCAGAACATGTTCTGTAACTTCATTGGCAACCACAATCATACCACTGATTGTGCCATCCGCCTCATACATAGCTTCATAAACCGAGTTAAAGTAGCAAACTTCATCTTTGCCAAACCGGTTGAGCACAATTTCAAACTCCCGTGCGTGGAAGGGTTTGCCGGTGCGTAAAACATCATGTGCTAAAGGCTCTAAAATTTCTTTGGCTTCAGGAATAGATTCGAATAAGGGTTTGCCAATGAATTCTTCTTTTGTTTTGCCAACCAGCGGCATATAGGCATCGTTCGCCATTTCAACCACCAGATCGAACCCGCGGAAGATGGCTATGGCGACCGGTGCGTTTTTCACAAGATCGCGAAAATGCTGTTCGGATGTTTTAAGCTTTTTAAGTGCGTTTACCTTATCGGTAGTTTCGGTTACAGCAACAAAAACGCCTGCCACTTTATCGTCATCGTTATGTATAGGGCTGTAGCTGAATGTCCAGTAAACTTCTTCCAGCCGGCCGTTGCGGTAAATAGGCAGCAGTATATCCTCGTTCCAGGTGCTTTCGCCGCCTGTAAAAACCTGGTCGAGCTGTGGCCCAATCTGGTCCCATACTTCGCTCCAGGCTTGTTTACCGGGCATGCCTAACACGCCGGGGTGCTTGCCGGTAGCGCCAAGGCTGGGCCGGTAAGCATCGTTATAAAAACATAAATATTCATCGCCCCAGAAAATAAACATGGGGAATTTTGAGTGCAGAATTATACCCAGCGCTGTACGCAGGCTGCCTGGCCACTGATCTGCAGGGCCAAGCGAAGTTGCTGACCAGTTGAAGTTACGGATCAGTTCGCCCATTTCGCCACCGCCTTTTAGGAAGGCATATGCCGGCGTATTATTTTCCTGCATTCAGATGTGTTTATTCAAAAGTACAATATTTATAATTTTTTGTTAAAATAAATTTGAACAGATACCATGCAGTTGTACATTATTTTAATATAAAAATTTGTGCAGCAGCCAGGTATATTTACCGGGAAGCATTTTTGGCGCTTATGATATATGGAATGATTGAATGTTTATGATGCGGTTACAGTTTTAAATTGTACTTGCGAATTTTGTTGACAATGGCACGCTTAAATACGCACGCCAGCAACGCACTTCGGTCAGTTTTTTTATCAATAGAAATAATGCGCGCTGCTGGAGCGCGCATTTACGCGTGCCCCTGATGACTTCGAAGCATTACTGCCTTGTTTCGTGGCACACAAACCAGCATTATTTACGCATTTTTATAGTATAGATATGAGCAAAAAACGGGCAGCTGCATTTGAACACCTCTAAAAACGCAATCTCTGGGTTGTACTATCAAAATTAAATTCCTCATTTGCAACTGTTACCGAATGTTTGGGATAAATGTTCTGCACGTTCTTAATCTTAAGGTTTTAAGAAATGCACATATATGGCAAGTACAAAAAATGCTTTTATTTCACTGATTTTTACTTGCACCGTTGAAACATTTGGCTGTAACTTTTCAGTTTTATAAAATTAACCGGCCTTCACCCAATCCATAATCCAGAAACTCACTTTTCACCGGCAACAGTTGGGAACTGGGTTATTTTTTCAACTTTTTCCGCTTTATGTATTATATCCTTAACAACAGTATCAAGCTCTTCCGACGCGGTTAAAATATGTTGAAGCGCTTCCTTAACGTTCATCTCACCCAGCGCATCGGATTTTAAAAGATGTACAAGGCCCATTATACGGGCCAGCGGTGCGCGCACAACGTGCGATTGCATCCAGGTAATTTCGTGCAGCATTTTATTTTGTTCCTCAATATCGTTAAGGTAAGCAATGTTCTGGCTAACATCGCGGAAGTTAATTACCAGTGCCTGTACTGAGCTGTTATATAGCAGGTTGGTAATATATGTTTCGCACCATATCCAGCTTCCGTTTTTATGTTTTTTGCGGTGCATACCCATTTGCGACGATTCCGGATTTTCAATAACATGGCTGAATACCTGCTTAAAATGATTTTGGTCAGCAGGGTGAATGATGTCTGCAATTGGTTTACCAGCCAAATCCTGTATTGAATATCCAAAAATGCGTTCTGCCGACGGGCTTTGGTACTGCACATCGCCCTCTCTATCCAGTAAAACAATGCCATCTTCACAATTCTCGATCAATGCCCGGAATCGTTTTTCGCTGCGCTCAAGTTTTTCTTCCGCTAGTTTTCGCTCTGTAATATCTCTGCCTGTAATACAAACACCTGCAAGCGTTTCCTCTATATATACTGCATTTATGGTATAATCAATCCACACATTTTCGCCGGTGGCAGTTAGGTAAGGCCTGTCGTATTTTATTTTTTCGCCGCTTAAGGCTCTTTTAAATATACCTGCAAAGGCTTCTTTCCTGTCATCGGGCACGTATTTAAATATGCTTTTGCCTGTTTGCAGCTGTTTGTTCTGATTTAAAAATATAGTTGTGCCTGCAACATTATTATAGGTTTTAACAATACCTTCCTTATCTAAAAGTACAAAACCATCTACCGAGTTTTCAAATATGGTTTTAAGGTGAGATTGTGTTTCTTTTATTTTCTCACCTGCGGCTTTACGTTCAGTAATATCCTGTGTTACACATAAATAGGCATAACCATCCATATGCTTAATGCGTTGCAGGTGTACTTCTGCAGGGTAAAAGCTTCCATCGGCACGCAGATGAAAAGTTTCATAAATAATTTTATCGGTATTGGCAAGCCGCCCGAGCAATGCGCTATATTTTTCGGGCGTGTATTCTATCTGTATATCTAATAATGTTAAGCTTTGCAAATGCGCTTTTGTGTAACCCAGGTTCTTAAGTGCGCCATCATTCACATATTCGAGCTGCAGGGTTTGCGGGTCGAAAATATATATTTCATTTAAGCTTCTTTGCAGCAGGTCAAGCAGCTTAACTCTTTCGGCTTCCTGCTGTTTGTGCTCTGTAATATCCTGCATTATACCAAAAATGCCAACCGGTTTGCCCGCACTATCAAAAGTAAACTGGCTTTCGGTATAAAGTATGCGTATTGCGCCATCCTTACGTATAATACGGTGGGTGTACGATTCGGCTTTTAGGGTTTCAGAAGAGCGCTTTACCAGCTCATATATCATTTCTTTATCTTCCGGATGAACAAATGCCATATAGTTTTCGAAAGAAGGCTCGAACTGGTCTTTTTCTACCCCGAATAAATTATAAAGGGTATCGCTCCAGAAATTTTCGCCTGTAAGCAGGTCAGCTTCCCAGCTGCCGATCTGCGCCAGCTGCTGTGCTTTTCTCAACCCGGTTTCGCTCCTGGCCAGCAGTTTTTCTGCTTCTTTTTGTTCGGTAATATCCTGCAGGGTGCCTTCCATGCGTACAAGCGCGCCATTATAGCTTTCAGCCGCTGTAATATTTAAGTTAACGTGTCTTAAAGTGTTATCGCTGCGCATAATCCTTAGGCTCAAATTCATCTGCCGGCCTGTGTCAACTGCCTGCTGCCTTAGCCGGAAGAATGTTTCTTTATCGTCGGGATGGATTAGGCTGGAAAAAGTATCTGCGTTAACCGGGGTACCGGCTTTTATACCGCATATTTTATACATTTCGCCGGTCCAGTAAAGGGTATTGTTCTCAACATTAATTTCCCAGTAGCCAAGCTGTGCAAGGTGCTGCGCAAGTTCCAGCTTTTGGTTTAAGCCCTGCAGCCTTAAGGTATGCTGCTTAATTTCGGTAACATCTCGCCCGTAACACGCTATACCGGTTGCCTTTCCGTTATTAAAAATGGGGTTGAGGGTTAATGCAATCCATGTGTCGGGTATATTATTATAGCCCTGGAAAAATAATTCCTCCGTAAATGAAATACCGCTTAATACTTTACCGTATAAGTTTCGCCAGTAAGCAACCTGCTCGGGTTTAAAATATTCGGCGAGGAAAACTGAATCGCCGGTTTTAATGGTATAACCACAAATCCTTTCTATCTGCTGCTGGTATGCTTTATTAAAAGCGGCAAAATTAAGGCCGGCATCAATGCTCCACATTAAATCGGTTGTGGTATTTATAAGCGCTTCTTTTTCCTGTAACACATGCTCTTTTTGTTTTTCGATGATTACGCGTTCCGTTATATCGCGGATTATAATACAGCTTCTTTGTTCGTTATTGCTTAAGGTAAAAACAGAAGATGTTATTTCTGCCTGGAATTTCTCACCGTCAGCACGTAGCAAGGTAACCTCGCCATGCGTGCTTCCGGTGCGGCTTCTTTCCTGTAACAAAATAGCCAGGCGAGGATCAGTTACATCAACAATACCATATCTTCCTTCTTTGCATATCTGCTCTTCGGTTTTGCCAAAAATTTTGCAAGCGGCAGGGTTCGCGCTGAATATTGTGCCATCCGGTTTTGTTAATAGTATCGCATCCAGGCTGTTTTCATATAACGAGCGGTATTTCGCCTCGCTTTCAAGCACCTGCCATTCATTTGCAAGTTGCTCGGTAACATCTTCGTAATTAAATACATAGGCATTTACGGTTGGCTCGTTCAGCAGGTTTGTTATGTTCGATTTCAGCCAGCGCCATAAGCCATTTTTATGCCTTGCCCTATATGTAATAGTTGCGGTAATGCCATGCGAGCTGCGTATGGCTTTTAGGGTATCAGCAGCAAGCTTTTTATCATCGGGGTGTATAAACGAAAATAGGTTATGGCCGGTAACTTCAGCCGTGTTATAGCCAAGTATTTTTGTACCAGAGTCCGATACGAAGCTTATATTCCCTTCGATATCAGCCAGGCAAATACCATCATGGCTGTTTTCAACAAGCGCACGGAAACGTTTTTCGCTTTGTGCCAGCTTTTGTTCGGCCAGCTTTTGCTCGGTTACATCATGTAAAATGCCGCTAATGCCTGTTAAGTTGCCGGCATCGTCAAAATTATAATGTGTTTTTACATCAATTATGCGTATTGCGCCATCTTTACGTATAATGCGGTGTGTTATAGCAAAGTCTTTGTTCTCTACGTTGCTGGATTGTATGGTCTCAAGCACAAAGCCCAAATCATCGGGGTGTATAAATGATTTGAAAATATTGAATGTTGATTCTGTTTCGCCCGGCGCAAGCCCTAAAATACGGAACAGCTCGGGGCTCCAGTATTCGGTTTGGCTGGCGAAATCTAACTCCCAGCTGCCGATGTGGGCAATTTCCTGTGCCTGCCGCAGGTTTTGCTCGCTCCTGGCCAGCTGCTCTTCGGCCTGTTTGCGCTCAGTTATATCCTGCACTGTGCCAAACCTTTTTATTAAGTTGCCATCGGCATCGTACAAAACTTTAACCTTCAGCAAGGTATGCTTAATGCTTTTATTTGCCGCAAAAATGCGCAGCTCTAATATAACGGTTGTGCCATTTTCTATTGCTTCGTTACGGGCTGTAATAAACTTGTTCCAGTCCAGCGGGTGAATAATTTTGTGCAGGGTGTGAATATTTACCGCTGTGCCGGGTTTTATACCGCATATATTGTATATCCCGGCTGACCAGTAAAGTGAATTATTGATCATATCGAATTCCCAATAGCCGATTTTCGCGGTTTGTTGGGCTGTTTCCAGCTTTTCGTTCAGTTTCTTTAATTCCAGCTCATGCTGTTTTCTTTGGGTTATATCTCGGCCGTTGCAGGCTACGCTGCTTACTCTTTTGTGTTCGTCGAAAACAGGATGCATGGAAATTTCGAGCCAGGCCTGCGGCCTGCCTTGCATGGCAGGTGTGTACAGCTCCTCAAATACCGGCTTTCCGCTAAAGGCTTGCTTATAAAGCTCTTGCCATATTTGCACATAGGCATCGGGTAAAAGTGCCTGCAATAAAATATTATCGCCTGGTTTAAAAAAGTGCCCTGTTGTACTGCTAATAATTTCAATAAATGCGTGGTTACAGGTAATTAATGTATAATCAGGGCTTACGCTCCATATCCAGTCGGTTGTGTTGTTAATAAGCGCTTCTATTTCGCGGCGGCTGTAATTTTTCTCTTCCTCGGCTTTAACAAGGTCTGTAATATCTTCATAATTAAATACAAGTGCCTTTACAGCTGGCTCATGCAAAAGGTTGGTAATGTTTGATTTTAGCCAGCGCCACGAACCATTTTTATGCCGCATCCTATATGTAGCGGTAACAGTTTTACCGTACTCCGCAATTAGTGAATGTAAAACTGCCTGTGTTTTTTCTTTATCATCCGGGTGAATCATTTCATCGGGCCGCATACCAATGGCTTCCTTATTTCCATAGCCGAGTATTTTTTCTACCGATGGCGTAATATATTGTACAGTACCATCAGCGCCCAGCAGGTTTATGCCATCGTGGCTGTTCTCGATCAAGGCACGGAAACGTTTTTCGCTGGCAAGCAGGCTGCGTTTGGCGTACTCCTGCTCGGTAATATCAATTGATGTTACAAAAGCGCCGTCAATTTTACCATTGGCACCTTTCAGCGGCTTATAGGTATTCCGGTAAACATGGTATTGCCCGTTTACATTAAATTCTATTTCATGTTTTATGGTTTCACCTTTAAAAACGTTTGTATAAATACCTTTTAAAGCCCTTTTTTTGTGTGATACCGCATAACTGAGTATGGAATCAAATTTTATAACATCTTTATTGAAAAATTTTTTATAGCTTTGGCTGAATTGTTTGTTAAAAGTAATTATTTTTAACGAAGTATCAACCAATATTATAGCTTCATCCATATTCTCTATAAGTGTTATAAGGCTGCTTGTTACGGCTTTAAAACCCGCAGTATTTATGCTTTCGTGACTTATATTATCGAAATTCAAAAATATGGTATCGTTAGCATTTGTCTGCATATCTTTAACAATTTTCAGGCCGTCTGCTATCAGGCATTACTCCGGCATATATAATGATACAAAGTAATATAAAATAATGAAATATAAAAATGATAATTGCTTGTTTTAACACCTAAATTATCAATTTAATTGTTAAGCTATTTCAGCTGGTTGTTTAAACAATTCCAGCCATAAGTTTAGCGAAATTGCCTCTTATAAATGGTTGGAATAGCTTTTTCCGGCTATGAATAGTTTAAGGTATGTGTTTTTAAACCGCTGTTATATACAAAATTAGATTGTGTATCGTTTCTTAAACACAGATTAAATTTTTTTTAATCGGCTGTTTTTTTGGATGTTGTATTATATTAAATCGGGGAAAAGTTTCCTCAAAATGCAAGCCCTTCATTATTATAGTTGCAAAGTATTATAT
>DAIUCM010000109.1:0-13961 GCA_036846145.1 Bacteroidota bacterium | reverse complement strand
TTTATATCTATGTACTGAAGGCACAGTCGCTCTCAGGTAAGGAATATAAATATACCGGTAGCGTTACCCTGCTCAGATAAGAGTATAGCTAATCAGAATATTATAAAAGAGATCGCCCGGGTTAATCACTAACCCGGGCGATTTTTTTTTATAGCTATTTTGTCAACATCAATTAATGAAATCACAAACCACATATATACACTCGAACAGAAAATACTTCATTCTAAAATTATAACCATATATACTAACAGTGCAAAATAGGTTAATGCTGGTTGAACCAACTATCAGAATACTTGGAAGTTGATTAGCATAATACTTTTATCAAACTGTTAAATGCATGTTCCAGGTTTTCTCCATAAGAAATAATTCCACCAAAGTGGCCGCCCATAATAATCACATTATCTTCGCTATTATGTAAAGCACTAATTGCATCGGCCATTTGCGGAGATCCATAAGGAATATGTTCAGGAGTTTTGGGAATTTTATTCAGAAGCTTTTGCCAGGCAGCGTTATGGTGTACATGAATAACTGCATTAATTTCTTTACTTACAGAATACAGTGCTGCATGTGATAAAGACTCGGATGAAGCTATTACAGGGCCGGTACATTGCAACCAATTATTGCCAATATCGTAACTATTCACCAACGTAAATTCATAGTTACTTAATTCTTCAAGATGGCCTGTTTGCGTGCCGGAAATAATAAACTGCGAAGTATGATTAAACCGCCGGCTGATATTGCCGTAACCAATTCCGTTTTCATCAGCCCCAATAAGCTTTTGCATATATAGCAACTGCCGGAAATGCTTTAACTCGGAAAGTTGAGCTCCCGGTAAAGGGTCAGCAACAATATGCTCACAGATAAACTTTATTACACCTTCTTCGGGCTGCTGCATATAAGGAGTGCTCAAAAAATGCTTTACTCCTGGCTGTCGCCGGCTTTTGTTTCCATATTTTTCCGTGCCGGGAAAAGCGATAAAAGTCCATCTTCACTGGGCGCGCAAATACCCTTCTCTGTAATTAAGCCGGTAATTAAGCGGGCCGGCGTAACATCGAAACCATAATTAGATGCAGGCGAATCATTTGGCGCAAGTTGCACACGCTGCATTTTACCATCAGTCCAGCCCTGTATAAATTTCACCTCATCCTGGTCACGCTCTTCAATTGGTATTTCCTTTAAACCATCCTGCATTTCCCAATCAATTGTAGAAGAAGGAAGCGCTACATAAAAAGGTATATTGTTATCGTGCGCGGCAAGTGCTTTCAGGTAAGTTCCTATTTTATTAGCAACATCTCCGGAGCGTGTTGTACGATCTGTTCCTACAATAACCATATCCACCATGCCGTGCTGCATTAAATGCCCGCCTGCGTTATCTACAATAACGGTATGCGGCACGCCGCGCTGCACCATTTCCCAGGCAGTAAGGTTAAACCCCTGGTTGCGCGGGCGTGTTTCATCTACCCAAACATGTATTGGCATATTTTTGCTGTGGGCCAGGTAAATAGGCGCAGTAGCAGTTCCCCAGTCCACACAGCCAAGCCAGCCCGCATTGCAGTGCGTTAAAATATTTACTACGCCGCCGTTTTTCTGCCTGGAAATATGCTCGATTATACGCAAGCCATGCTCACCAATTGTACGGCAAACTTCAATATCTTCCTCAGCAATTGCGTTGGCTGTTTCAAGGGCTATTTTTGTTTTTGCTTCAGGCGTAAGGCCAAGGCTCATGGCTTCGAGCTGGCGCGAAATGGCCCAGTGCAGGTTTATAGCAGTTGGGCGGGTTGCAGCTAATGCATTTGCAGCTTCTTTTACATATAGATCGAAATGCGCGGGAGCAGACGGTGCATGGAGGGCCGCAAGGTATAAACCGTATGCTGCTGTAACTCCAATTAGTGGCGCACCACGTACCATCATATCTTTAATAGCTGACTCAGCATCCTGGTAAGTTTTTATATCTTGTACAATTACCTGGTGTGGCAACATGCGCTGATCGAGCACCTGTACTGTTTTAGGATCGTTTTCTTTTAGCCAGATGGTGCGGTATGGTTGGTTATTAATTTGCATAAATTGAAAAAGATTTTACAGGTGCTTTGGTTTGGCGCAAAATTAATTTACTTATCCGCAATTAAGGCAAGTGCGGCCGATTCTTTCAGTTTTGCCTCTACCATAAGGTCGAAATAAGGCTGTGTTTTTACCTGGTCCATAATATTTAAAAGTGTTTCAAAATCTTCTTTCAGAATAAAATCGGCATGCGAAGTTTTTGTACCCGGTTTTTGAGATGAAATATGAAGTTTTGGTACACGGTTGTGCCAGGTTTGCATGGTTGTTTCTAACCGCGGAATTAAGTTTTGCTGCCAGCTTGCACCGGTAAAATTGCACTGGTGATGAAAAATATCGAACACCAAAGGTATTTTTACAGCCCGGCATATATGTAAAACATCATCCAGCATAAAGCTTTTATCGTCATTCTCCAGCCCCAGAAAATGTTGCGCAACGGGCGATAATTGCTCAAAATTGCGGATAAACCTGTTCATAGAGGCTTCTTTATCGCCATAAACACCGCCAACATGCAGTACCATTACACCGCCATCAGGATCCAGGAGCTGCAACAGTTCCGCCTGCCACTCGAGCTCGGCAATACTGTTGGTTACTATTTTTTCGGTGGGAGAATTAAGTACCGTATATTGGCCCGGATGCATTGACAAACGCAGCTTATTATCTTTCACATAGTTGCGTATCTCTTCAAATTCGGCCGCAAACTTCTGCTTCCAGTTGTATGTAAAACCGGCATGCGAAGCAAACGGAATAAACGATGAGCCTATGCGGAACAGCCCGATTCCGTTCTCCACATTCCAGCTCAGTATTTTGCGCAGGTTATCAATATTCTGTTTAATGGTTTCCTCTACACGGGCATCGGTAAGGTTTGCCAGGCGAAAAGTGCGGCTGGTTGTAAGGCTCTGGCAGATGTTGATACAGGCATAACCGATGTTTCTCAGTTTCATAAGTGGAAATTTGCTTGTAAAATTACATCCGCTGCTTTATTTTGTTTATTATTGTTTGACGGCCTTTTCAACAAAACACATATTTACGATGGATAAAAAATACTTCAGGCAAACAAACCCTTTCCGCGTACCTACTACCGATGGAAAACTTATTGAAGAGCACTTCGGGCTGGCAACTACGCAAAACAATTCTTTCAGCATTGCGCACATGGTTGCGCCGCCAGGCTGGGAAGAACCGCACCAAAGCCCTGAATTTGATGAAGTTACTATAATGATACGCGGCAGGAAACGTGTTGAGGTTGATGGAGAAACCATTGATATACAAGCCGGAGAAACTTTGCTGATACGGAAAGGCGCCCGTATTAAATACGCAAATCCTTTTAACGAAGAAGCCGAGTACTGGAGCGTATGCATGCCCGCATTCAGTATAGAAAATGTAGGCCGGGAGGCGGAATAATTATGTAATTTTGTATTTGTGAAGAAAAATCCCAGGCTTAAAGCATTTTTTCGTCAGGCTATATATGTGTGCCTTTTTGCATTTGGCACTTTGCTTATTACCAGTATAAGTTATGCTTTGTATTTAAGATGGTTTCCGCCCTTTACAACGCCATTGATGCTGATACGCGCCATGGAACCCAACAGGCCGGAGGGCTGGAAACTGGTTGCACGCTGGAAAAGCTATGATGAAATTGCCGCAAACGCGAAAATTGCCGTTATAGCATCGGAAGACCAGCGATTTGCGCAGCATGGTGGTTTTGATTTTGAGGCAATAGAGAAAGCTTTTAAAGCCAACCGGAAAAGTAAAAGAGTAAGAGGCGGAAGTACAATTAGCCAGCAAGTAGCGAAAAATGTTTTCCTGTGGCCGAAAAGAAGCTATTTGCGCAAAGGGCTTGAAGTTTATTTTACTTTCCTCATAGAAACACTTTGGCCTAAAGAACGAATACTGGAAATGTACCTGAACATTGCTGAAATGGGCGATGGCGTTTTTGGCATACAGGCAGCCAGCCGCAAATATTTCCGTAAAGATGCCGGTTATTTAACAGCTAATGAAAGCGCATTAATTGCAGCCTGCCTTCCTAATCCGCGGGTGTATAAAGTTAATAAGCCCAGTGCCGCAATTGTAAAAAAACAGGCTCGTATTTTACGTTTTATGCGAATGATCGGCGGCAAAAACTACCTAAAGCATATGGAATAATTTCACTGAAACATTTTACGGCCGATGCATATATGTAATTTCAGCAACTGGCCGGCCAAAAAATCTTATTGTAAGAACAAACCAGTAATCAGTAATCGGTTGCGGGCCGCTCATTAGCTGGCTGTTTATCATCGTCACCGGTAATTTTATCGAGCACGGCGCTGTTAATAACAAACGATAAAATAATACCGATTATTGATAACACAATGCCACCGATGGCGTATTTGGCTGTTGCCCGGCCTTTTGCCGCCTGTTTCATGGCAATAAAGCCTATTATTAAACCTATTATGCCGCTCACAATGGCAAACAGGTTAATAAATGGTATAAGGCCAATAATTATAGAAAATGCGCCAAGTACAATACTCACGTAGCCAAGTATTTTGCTCCCTAAGGCGCTTACAGGATTGCCAAAAGCGTTTGGCACGTTTCTTTGTGGGTTATACATTCCGGTTAAAATTTAAAATTCTCAGTATTTAAGGAAATTCTGCATTGGCCAGTATTCCGAACCACATAATAATAAAATTGTATTGTAAATGTTTACCCTGCGGTAAGCCGGCGAAGCATTTTGTAAAACTGCAGGATTATTGTTATATGTATAAAAATTATTAACTTCACAATTATTAACTATTACCACCCATTATGAGATTACGTAATTTAATTGTTTTCTTTTTAGCTTTAACCAGTGTATTTGCAGCTTGTAACAGTGTTTACGGTAAACCGGCTGCTAATCCGGATGCGGTAGTTGGCTACTGGCTTACAGAAGGTGGTAAAGCCAAAATACAGATATATAAAAACGGCGAAAAATACTTCGGCAAAATTGTGTGGGTGGAAAAACCTAACGACGAGAATGGTAAACCGAAGCTCGACAGGAACAATCCTGATAAGAATTTGCGCAACAGGCCAATAGTAGGTTTACTGCTGCTGCGTAATTTTAAACATGCCGGTAAAAACGTGTGGGATGGCGGAAATATTTATGACCCTGAAAGCGGAAAAGATTACTCCTGCACCATGACCCTTTTAAGCGAAAATAAGCTTGAGGTTAGAGGTTATGTTGGAATATCGCTTTTAGGCCGCTCGCAAACCTGGACCCGCGCGCAGTAAAGCTTAGTGATTTATACTATCGATAGTAGGTTTTTTGTGAACCGTAACTGTTCTTGTAGTTATTCCGGAGCAGCCTGTTACGGTGTTGGTTTCGGTTAGCTTAATGGTTTTTAAACCAGTATTGCTCCAGGTAACATTTATTAGATTAGTGCCATCTCCGCTTGTAATTACTCCACCATTAACTTCCCAGGTATAGCTGCGGTTAAGTTGCGGCGCAGTAAAATATGTACCTTCCTCATACTGGCAAATAATAGAAGAGCCGACAATAGATGGTGTAGGGCTAGTACCGGCAGTAACAACAACAGTATCTCTGGCAACCTGGCAGCCAAGCGCATCTTTCACCGTTACAACATGCGTGCCTGCGCCAACCAACCTCGATGAATCGGTTGAGCCGCCTGTCCAGCTATAGGTATATGGCGCTTTACCGCCACTGGCTGTAGCTGTAACTCTTGTACTGGTGGTACCCGTACAAAGGTACGCAGTTCTGCGCGGGTTAAGCTTTACTTTTAAAGTATCATAATAATAAACCCGTACAGTATCGCAATATGTTGAGCCGAAGCAAGTGGTATTTACAGGTGTACCGCAAACGAGGTAATCTACATATGTTGGGAAATTGGCCGATGCCGTTACCACACTTGTACTGCAGCCGCTTGTACAGCTTAAATTATTATTATAAGTACTTCCTGAAAGCGATTTCCAGGTAATTGATGAAGTAACCAAACCTGCCGTTTGTAATGTTGCCGGGCAATTTGGCGATATACTTACCGGGTTTTTCACAATATAAGGTTTAGGCACCGATGATACTGTATATTGCTGTGGATTACCACCTGGCTTACAAATAGTTACATAAAAGCTTCCGGCATTGGCAATACAGGTTCTGTTACCAAGCGGTGTAGGATTAGCGCATTTTATTTCATAGTCGGTAGCGCCTAAGCCGCCAACTGCATCCACTACAATGCCCGATGACATGGAATCTAAAGTAATGTAGAACAGAATACAACGGTCCGAACCGGTTTTGCCGCAACACAAGCCATCTCTTGAAACCGATGGGCTCGTCCAGGTAGTATCGGGCTTGCCGGTAAAATCTAAAGTATAAGCTGGTGTAGTTGTAGCACAGCTCTGTGCAAAAGCATTTTTTGGCAATACAATATATGTAAATAGCAACAATACCGCAATACACAGTTTGCCTGCGCTTTGTATTTTAAGTATGTTGCCAAAAGGTTTCATTTTATTATTGTTAATATATTAGTAAAGAACCTGTATGATACCATTTAGGTAATACCAGCGGTTATTTTTGCCCTGTGCTTTCACTACATAAATATACACGCCTTGTTCTACTCGTTTATTACGGAATGTTGCATCCCAGCTATCGCCTTCGCTTGCAATCGTTTTAATATGTTCGCCCCAACGGTTGTAAATTTGCAGCTCGAAGGTTTTAACACCAGTTAATACCGGTTTAAAGAAATCGTTTATATTATCACCATCTGGCGTAAAGGCGGTAGGTATAAATATATATGCTTCTTCATCTACAAATATCTTATAGCTGATGGAATCCATACAGCCTGCTTTGTTTTTCACAACAAGCGTTACGATTTTTTCACCACCTTCGCTGTAAGTATAGTGGGTTACAAAGCTATTGGTATCTTTTTTATTATTATTGTTTCCTTTATTGAAAAGCCATTCCCAGCCTGTACCATCTTTACCATTGTATGTAAATGTTATTTCCTCATTTACAGAAGGCTCCTTAGGCGCAAAACTGAAATCAGCTTTTGGCAGCGGATGTACATCCACTACAAATTGTGCAGTATCCGGGTTGCAGGCATCTGTAAATCCAATTACGGTATAATCAGTTCTTGATGATGGATTTGCAATAATGGTTTGTGTGGTAGCGCCGGTGTTCCATAAATAGTTTTTGGCACCTTTTGCAGTTAATAATACTGCCTGCCCGCTACAAATATCTTTTTTACCGTCAATAGTTACATGTGGTGCGCCCACCAGTACTTTGGCGCGAACGGTATCGCCAAAGCAGCCGAATTTATTTCTTTCAACAACTTTTATGTCATAAAAGCCGGGAGCCATGTTGCTCCAGATAACCTTAATAGAATCTAAGCCGGGAGCGGAATTTATTTGCCCGCCTTGTACCTGCCAGAAGTATGTTGAGCCAGCCGTTGGCTGTACCCTGTATACACGCTCAGCAAAAGAAGCGCAAACCGTATCAACGGTCTGCGCTTTGCTGAGTGTACTTGCCCCTAGCATCAGGAGGAAAATAATTGGCCATATGTATTTAGCATTTTGCATTTTCAGTATGGTTATTATTTTCCTCGTAATGATGATAGTTTAGTTTAAAAAAATGGTTAGATCAGCTATTTGTTTTAAGCAAAGTTACTATTAGTGAGAGATTTTAGAGGTAACCGGTTTAGGATTAACTGTAATTTCTGCAGAACCTGATACTGTACCGTTGCAACCGAAACCATTGCTAACCGATGTTAATGTGTAAGTTACTACGCCAGAGCCTGTAGGTAATACCGGTGTGTTGAATTTGTAAGGGCTGCTGGTAATGCCATTTACAGTTGTAGAGTTTGTACCATCTGAATAAGTTATGTTCCATGGGCCAATACCGGTTAAATCAACAGTAATTTCTGTGCTGTTGTTGTAACATATTGCAGTGGTACCGCTTATAGATGCTGTTGGAAGCGGCATACGGAAAACTGCTAATTTTACGGTATCGCCAAAACAGCCTGCTGCACTTTTCTCAACAACTTTAATGGTATCGGTACCGGTTGTGCTGCTCCAGTCAACTGTAATTGAGTTTGTGTTGCCGCCTGTAGCCTGCGTACCACCGTTAATTACCCAGTAGTAGGTTGAACCTGCTGTATTGGTTACTGAATATGTAACACCAGTAGCGCCTGCACATACAGTATCAATATCTGTTTGTGCTTGTGCTTTGTTAAGGCCTAGGCCAAACATTACGAAACAGAGAGCGAGAAGTAATTTTTGAACTTTCATAAGTTAATTAATGGATTAAGAGTTTATAATTTTTTTAGGTTTAACGTTTTTAACTTGCTGATTAAAAAAGCCTGAAACTGCCTGGTGCTTCCATGCCTCTCAATCAACACTTTCAAACTTCGCACAAACCAAAAAAATAATAAAGGCCAATAAAGCTGTTTACATAGCACTTGTAATATGTAACCGCCTTTTTGTATATATTCGGTACAATAATTTTTATTATTTATTCGTTTTTACCCTGCCGGTAATAAGCTGTTATAATGAATTATGCCTTTAGCCAGCCTTTATCTTATTTATCCTCAGGCAAATAGCAGCGTATAAACTTTTTAAAAAGAATTTTAGGATTAATGCATCTTACAACTGTAAGTATTTAAACATTTCTACAAGTTATGTGTTGCATGTGATATTTTTTTATCATTTCTCAGAGCGCCAGAGGTACCAAGGCTTAATTAGCGCAGCTGAAAAATAACGGAATTTTGAAATAAGCCTGAAAAATTTACTAAAATTCTCTTAATCAATGGGCACTATAAACCGGCAGTTCCTGCTCCATTGTTTTGCCTGTATCTAATAGCTTTTACATGTAGTTCCGACATGGTTTATGCCCGATGAAGAGGCCCGGCCTGCTTCAGAAGGCAGTTAATAATTTTATACAACTATTAGAATTAATAAAACAATGAATCTCCTTTTCATCTGCAGCAGAAACCAGTGGCGCAGCCCTACTGCCGAAGCTTTATTCAAAAATCATCCAAACATAAACGCCAAATCTGCCGGAACAGAACCTTCAGCGCGGATAAAAGTAAATGAGAAAATGTTGCTTTGGGCAGATTTGATCTTTGTAATGGAGAAGCGCCATAAACAAAGGCTTCAGCAGAAATTCGATGATATTTTGCAGGATAAAGAAGTAATTGTACTGGACATTGCTGATGATTATAAATTTATGGATAAAGAGCTGGTGGAAATTTTGAAGGAAAGCCTGAGTGTTTATTTAGATTTTTGAAAGCTGTACAATACAATATAATATAGCAGCGTTTAAAAAGGGAAATACCGGTTCATGAAAAGCTTTCTTTTTTCAGCTATTCTTTTTCCGCTTTTAGCTTTTACAACTGCGAGTGATTTTAAGTCGCTGCAGCAAAAAGAAACGCGCGTAAAAGAGGCTTACAACCAGAAGTTTGATGACATAAAAACACTACTGAAAAAGAAGAACTTAGATCATAAAAAACTGAATATATTTATAAGAGTTTTCAAGCAGGAAAAGAAACTGGAAATTTGGGCAAAGAACAGCGGAGACAAACAATTTTTTCTGCTTAAGGAATATGCGGTTTGCAGAAATTCCGGCAAACCCGGCCCGAAAAAGCGACAAGGCGATCTGCAGGTTCCGGAAGGCTTTTATCATATCGTGAATTTCAATCCGCAAAGCAAATTTCATCTATCCTTAAGTATCAACTACCCGAACGCTTACGACAAAGCCAACAGTACTGCGAAAGATCTGGGCAATAACATCTGCATTCATGGCGATTGTGTTACTATTGGCTGCCTTCCGCTTACAGATGAGCTCATAAAAGAAGTGTACATTCTGGCCGTGGAAGCTTACAACAATGGGCAGAAGCAAATTCCTGTACATATTTTTCCAGCCAAAATGGATGATGAAAGTTTTGCCGTTTTACAAAAAGATTATAGCGATAATAAAGCGCTGATTAGCTACTGGCAGAATATAAAAACCGGTTATACATACTTCGAAAAAAACAGATCGATGCCAAAAATTTCTGTCTCTGCAGATGGCAAATATGCTTTTAAATAAAACTGCATATAAGGAAGCGCAAAAAATTACTTCAGGTAGAAAAATTATTCCTTATTCGGGTGTAACTTGCATAGCAACATGAAGTATTTTTTTATTTTTATTATCGGCTTTTGGGCGAAAGCTGCTTTGGCGCAGCAGGCCGTTCCTGTAAAAGATTCCGCTAAAACCGGGTTTGAGATAACTGAAGGAAACCTCTTTATTAAACTGCCGAACAGTGAGTGGAAACTGGCTGAAAAAACAGAAGGCCCAACTACCGGCTACATCTTTAAGCGCAACGAAATAAAAAGCCCGAAAGGTAATTTTATTATTCCGGCCATTATGATCTACACCGAAAACGCGAGCCAGTATGATGGCGATATCATCAATTATTCCATAAACAAGCGGCTGGCATTCTCAAATATCGGCCTCAAATTCGATAAAATTCTTGTGCAGAATAGCAAAGATTATCCCCTTACTTTTAAGAATGCTATTTTTATGAAAGCTGCTTATAATGCCGGTGGCGAAGAACACCTGCTTTATATGATTCACATCATCAACAGTAAAGACCAGGGCATACAGGTACTAATGGATATGACCAAAGATATTGCCGGCAAATATGAAGATGAATTTATGTCAGCGGTAAAATCTCTGCGCGAGCTGTAAAAGCAATCAGTCATTATCCGTTTATAGCAAGGTTAATTAGCTGCTTACAAAGCATTTTTCTATCGAAGTATATATGCAAAGCTTGCTTAAACTTCCTCTAAAATAGTACGGAAAGCAGCAAACCTTCCGCCATATTTCTTAGCAGTTTCTTCCTGTAAACGTGGCGCCTGCGTATCGCGGTAAGTTTCGTAATCTTCTAATGTATTGGCGAAATACTGTATGCTGTAAGTGTGGCCGGTTTCGCCCTCCAGCTTACTGAGGATGCGAAACATCTTATAATTTACGAAATAGCCTGTTTCCATTACAGCCCGTATGTGTTCGTCTTTCATCCAGCTCAGCCATTCGTCGTGTACGTGCTCGTCTATATTTATGGTTACGTTGTAGAGTATCATGCTTCAAAGTTATGGGTAATGAACTGACATCTGAAAAATATTTACGAAGCATTTTTTGTAATATTGATATATGCAAAGAATGCCAGCCCAAAACCGGTTAGATCTATACATAGCACTGTTTAGCATGGTTTTGCCTTATCTTTTTTTAGCGGTTTTTCTTATGGATGGGTATATTACAGGAAAAGACAGAATGTGGATTTGTTTTCCGCTGTTTCTTGGTACTATGTTGCCGTGCTCAATTATTTCGCTCGTTTTTCTCAGAGATAAAAATCTCTACATAATCAGCGAATCTAAATTCGAAACGCTTCGGAATGTTTTATACGTACTTGCCAGCTTCGGTATTGTAATTGGTATATTTTGCTGGATGTTGATTTTAGTAGTAACCTATTAGCGTTACAAAATTATCAGTATTTAAACATTTCCTCCAAATTATTAACAATAAGCTAATATTGGCCCGGTAAAAATTTGCCATATTTGGCAGACCTTTGTAGTAATAATTTAACCAAAGCAGTTTAATAGTATTACAAGGGTTGTTTTAAGCAGCTCTTTTTATTAGAAATTAAATTAGCTTTTAAGCAGTTCAGTAATACAAAAGTATGAGCGTGCAAAACAAGATTCTTGTTGTAGATGACGATCCGGATATTCTTGAGTTTTTATCGTACAACCTCAAAAAAGATGGTTACGCGGTAGAAGAAGCCCTGAACGGGAAACTGGCCTTGCAGGTGGCCGAGAAATTTCGCCCCGATTTAATTTTGCTGGATGTGATGATGCCTGAAAAAGACGGCATACAAACCTGCCAGGAGCTGCGCAAAAACCCAAATATGCGCGATGTATTTATTATTTTCCTCACAGCGCGTATAGAAGAATACTCCGAAATTGCGGGTTTCAGCGCCGGTGCCGATGATTATATCACCAAGCCTATAAAACCGGGCGCATTAACCAGCCGCATTAAAGCTTTCCTTAAGCGCAAAACCCAAAATACAGATCCGCAGCAGGTGCTTAAAATAGGCGACCTGGTAATTGATAAAAACGCTTACGAAATTTCTTATAAGGAAGAAAAGCTGCACTTTGCGCGTAAGGAATTTGAGTTGCTGTATATGCTTGCAAGCCAGCCGGGTAAGGTTTTCAACCGCGAAAAAATACTGGAGCAGATCTGGGGAAATGATGTATATGTTGGCGACAGAACCGTAGATGTTCACATCCGTAAGATACGCGAAAAAATAGATCCGGACAGTATAAAAACCATCAAAGGCATAGGTTACAAATTCGAGCTGACTTGAGCGATAATTCATCAATAAAACCGGCGATGTATGTATCGCTTGGCGTAGCGTTGTTTTGCGCTGCCCTAAGCATTTTTTTGCCTTTGCATATATGGCAGCTTGCGTTGTTTATACTATTACCGGCGGCGATAAGCTTCGGGTTGTGTTATTATTTCGTGGAGAAGCTGATTCTTAAACGTGTAAACACCACCAGCCGCCATATTATAGATTCGCTTAAGAACACACGCTTTAAATCTACCATAGAAAACAGCTCCATGGGCGAGCTGGAATTGCTGGAAAATGTAGTAAAACGGCTCATCACCGAACAAACAACTGAGATCGGCCACCTCAAGGAGCTTGAGCGCATGCGTAAAGAGTTCCTGGGCGATGTTGCGCATGAGTTACGCTCGCCAATCTTCAACATACAGGGCTATATTCATACTTTGATCGAAGGTGCTTTGGATGATCCGGAAGTAAGCCATAAGTTCCTGGACAAAGCAGCCAAACACGTAGATCATTTAAGCTCACTGGTAGAAGATCTGGTAACCATTTCGCGCATAGAAGCCGGTGAACTGAAGCTTGAAATATCTGATTTCGACATTAAGGAACTAATACACGAAGTAATTGACCTGCAGGATCTTGCCGCCAAGCAAAAAAATATAAAACTGCTTGCGAAATTCGATGCACAACCTTTGTATGTACGTGCCGATAGAGCTAAAATTCGCCAGGTGCTTAATAATCTTGTAGGAAATTCTATAAAATACGGTCACGAAAGCGGCCACACGCTGGTGCATATTGAAGATGGGCCGGGCATTTCCACCATAAAAATTACCGATAACGGCGAAGGAATTGCCGAGGAGCATTTGCCGCGCATCTTCGAGCGTTTTTACCGTGTAGATAAAAGCCGCGCGCGCACAGTACCAAGTACCGGTTTGGGCCTCGCCATTGTAAAGCACTTTATTGAAGCGCACGGACAGAAAATTCTCGCTACCAGCCGCGAAGGCGTAGGTTCCATATTTAGCTTCAGCCTGCAGAAAGCGTAACATACCAATACAAATTTGCTATTATAATTGCGAGTGAAGGTTAAGGGCAAAATATTGTATATATGCGTAAAGATTATTTAACTGAGGATATATGGCAAACTGCATCGGCCACCATCAGAAACAAGCAAACGGGCATCGGGCATTTTAAGCATATCAACCGGCCTGCCCCAAACATTGCCGTTCGGCTCCAGCCAGCCCTTCGGCAAACATGCTTATTGTAGAGCCTTCGGGCAGTTTAATTTATTTGCGGCAGCTTTGTTTGTGGAATAATACTTGAAGCCGCAATTGTAGTAGTATCGTCAGCTGGTGTATTTTGTTGCTGCCTGAGCTCGCCTGGTTGCAGGAAGTTGCTGAAAGTATGATTAATTCAAGGGATAATGAAAAGATTTCAGCATTTTAAAGTTTATAAAATATTCCTTCAACAAGCTGTGCCGAAAGATGTTTTGAGTATGTAAACAGTTATTACCGCTAATACATATTCACATAATTTCTATTTCATAAATTATTAATTATTAAAATTCTACAT
>DAIUCM010000108.1:0-14002 GCA_036846145.1 Bacteroidota bacterium | reverse complement strand
AATGCGTTGCTGGCGCGTATTTACGCGTGCCATTGTCAACAAATTCCCGAGTTCACTTTATAATACCAATATAGAATGAAATATGCGTAAATAATGCCGGTTTGTGTGCCTCGAAACCAGGAAGTAATGCTTTCGAAGCTCCATGGACTATGGCTCAAAGGGCAATTTCAAATGCGCAATAGTCATTCTATATTGGTATAAACTAAAGGGTGCCTCTAAAAACCTCAATCTCTGCGTTGTGCTATCAAATTTAAAATCCTCATTTACAAACTGTAAACTCCGGTTGTAAATTTTCTGCACGCCTTGATCTTAAGGTTTTTAGAGGCACCCTAAAGATCAGAACAAGCTTAACTGCCCTTTTTCCGGCCGCTTGAAAACTGTAAGGTCATACTCCGGCCAAATACGGCCAGCCAAGTGTTTCGCTTTCGCCATGCGGAAAAGCTTATTGATGGTTGATGCCCATTGCCCCTCTCCTTTCATACGCGTTCCCCAGCGGCTGTCGCTAAGCTTACCGCCATGTACAGCTGCAATCTGCGCCAGCACTTTATTTGCCCTGTCGGGGAAAGTTTTGTGTACCCAGTTTTCGAAGATCTGCCCAATTTCACCATTAAGCCGCACCACGGTATAAGCTGCCGATAAGGCTCCTTTGGCTGCTGCAGCTTTAATAATTTCAGGTATTTCGTGGTCGTTAAGGCCGGGAATAATTGGCGCCACCATAATATTTACCGGGATACCAACGGCCGATAGATTTTCTACTACTTTCAGGCGTTGCACAGCTGTTGCGGTTCGTGGCTCAAGCTTCTGCCGCAGGCTTTCATCTAAAGTTGTAATACTAATATTTACATGCAGCAGCTTCAGCTTTGCAAGTTCTTCGAGCAGATCAATATCACGCAGAATAAGGCTGTTTTTGGTAATAATACTTACCGGGTGCTTATACTCCAGGCAAATTTCCAGCAGCTGCCTGGTAAGCTTTGTTTTGCGTTCTACCGGCTGGTAACAATCTGTATTCCCCGATAGCATAAACGGGTAAGGCTTCCATTTAGGATTATCGAAATGTTTACGCAGCAGTTCGGGCGCATTATGTTTTATCATAATGTTGCGCTCAAAATCTATACCCGCGCTAAAACCCCAGTACTGGTGCGAGTTGCGTACGTAACAGTAAATGCAGCCATGCTCGCAGCCCTGGTACGGATTTAATGAATAAGCCAGGCCCAGGTCCGGGCTGGTAACTTCATTAACTATTTTTTTAGGGTTCTCTATATAGAATTTTGTACGCTTGTCGGGTATCATTTCATCCAGCCCGGCATATGGATTTGCAGCCCAGTCTTCATCTGTTAAAACATATTCCTGCTTTTCGAACCTGTTTTTTACGTTCTGCTGTGCGCCCTGGCCTTTCTTATAAATTTCTTTCAACAGTTAAAGCATTTTCTGGAAGTGGCAGATATGGGTTATGGGTTATGGATATTAGATATTAGATGTTAGATATTAGATGTTAGATGTTAGATGTTAGATTATAGATTATAGATTATAGATGATGGACTTACAGTCTAACATCAAACATCAAAAGTCTAAAGTCTAATATCTAAAGTCTAATATCTAACATTTAATAGAGCGCCAAACGCAGCAAAGTATTTTTTTAACAACATATATATGCAATGACAAAATATTTATACTTTTGACAAAGATATTGTCAAAATAAATCCAAATGAATACACTTACCGAAAATATTATTTACCTGCGCAAAAGTAAAAACCTGTCTCAGCAGCAATTAGCTGAAGCGCTTGGCATAAAACGCACAACCTTAAGCGCTTATGAGCAGGGCAAAGCAACGCCGCCAATCGCTGTACTGCAAAAATATGCGGCTTATTTTAATGTGAATTTCGAATCTCTGCTTACTGAACCGGCTCAGCATACCAGCCGGCAGCAGGAGAAATTTAAAGTGCTTGCGCTAACTGTTGATGCCAGCGGAGATGAAAATATTGAGTTTGTGCCGGTAAAAGCACAGGCCGGCTATTTAAGCTCCTACGGCGATCCGCTGTATATTAAAGAATTACCCAAATTTCAGCTGCCGTTTTTAAAAGGAAAAACCTACCGCGCGTTTGAAATTGACGGCGACTCCATGCTGCCGGTATATTCGGGCTCAATTATTATAGGACAGTATATAGAGAACCTGCAGCATTTACGCATTGGCCATACTTATATTTTTATAACACAATGGCACGGCATACTTTTCAAGCGCATATCTTTCATTGGTACAGATAAACTTATTCTCCAGTCAGATAACCCGCTTTTTCATTCATACGACCTGCCATTCAGCGAAATTAAAGAGGTTTGGAGCACAACGCTTTATATGAGCAGCCATTTGCCCGAGCCTGCCGAACACACGCTGGATCGTATAGAGAACGCTGTGGCCAGCCTGCAGAATGATGTAAAGAAAATTGTTCCTAATTAATTCATTTAAGAACAAAAAGCGTTCTAATTCAGCCTTGCCTGTTCGCTTACAGCCGGTAAGCCAATCAACTGAGAATCTGAAACCAGATTCGGCAGCACCACCTGAAACGATGTGCCAACGCCCGGAACCGACTGCACACTGATATGGCCGCTTAACTTGGCAACTATTTCCTTAACAATGTATAAACCTAAACCCGAGCCAATTGCATTTTCATTCGCCCTGTAAAACATATCAAAAATAAAAGGCTGTTTTTCTTCAGCAATGCCGGTGCCGTTATCTTTAATGGTTATGGTGATGTTGCTGTTAACAATTTCCAGCGTTGCCTTTATATAAGGGTTTGGCTGATTATAATTATGATATTTTATAGCGTTCGAAATAAGATTGGTAATTATATTTCCCAACCTGTTACGATCGGTATAGAAAGGCTTGTTGCTGTTTTTATCTATAATTTGAATATTCAGCTCGCGGGTTTGCTTTAAAAAGCGAAGCTGGTTATAAATTTCCTGCACAAACGGCTCAAAAGCTATTTCATCAACAGCTATTTCTGTCTGCGCATTTTTAGAGAAATGAATAATATCGGTAATAAAGCCATCGAGCTTGTTAATGCTGGCGCGCATCATGTTGAAATACTGCAGCAGCTCGCCATCTTCTGTTACGCATTCCGATAAGTTAATAAGCCCTAAAATTGACATTAATGGCGCGCGGATATCATGCGATGCGCTGTAAACGAACTGGTCCAGCTCCTTATTTATTTTTTCGAGCTGAATATTTTTGCTCACCAGGTCTTCTTCCGCCTTTTTGCGTTCCGATATATCGGCATAAATACCATAAACACCGCAGTAAGTATCTTCAATAACAATCGGGTAGCCTACAATCATTACGTCAATAAGGCTGCCATCGCTGCGCATGCGTTTGGATTCGAGCTGTACAGCCTGTTTAGAGAAGCAGCTTTGCGAAACCATTGTAGCTTCATCCTGCAGGTGCGGCGGTACAATAATTTCGTTAATAAATTTGCCCTGCATATTACCAAGCCCGTAACCGAAAAGTTTCTCGAATGCCGCATTTGCGGTTAATACTTTATCTTCATTATCCAGCACCACAATGCCATAAGGCGAAGCATTATACAGCTGCTGCATATATGCGGTCTGGCGGCGAATATCCTCCAGGTTGCGTACACGCTCGGTTACATCCGTGTATTTCCAGAAATGGCCAATAAATGCTTCATTCTGCGTATAAATAGGCATGTAATCGAGCTCATAGAACCGGCCATCTTCCAGGATAACTTCCTGCTTTAAAACCGGCACCTTTTTACTTGAAATGGAGAAAAGCGCAAAAGGGTAATCTGCCGGTGCTTTTACGAGCGAGCTGTAATTTTCGGTCAGCTGGCGGGCATTTTCACCAATAAGCTCTGAGAGCGGCTTTGTAACATTAAATATTTTACAGAAGTCTTCATTAAGGAAATAAATATTGTGGTTCTCGTCTTCTATAAGTATTCCTGCGTTTATGTTATTAATAATCGAATCGAAAAGTGCAAAAGCTTCGGCACGGTCTCGTTCAATTTTCATTCTTTCGGATATATTACGGAAATTACCTACCACCGCGTTTACACCTGGCAGGTGCGTAAGGTTTACACAGGAGCCTTCTACCCAAAGCCATTGGCCTGCCTTGTTTTTAGCCCGCAGCTTCATATTCATGGATAAGCCCGGTGAATCAAATACAATATTCAGCTTTTGGTCAATCTTCGCTTTATCCTCGTCATGTATAAGTTCATCAATGTTGTGGCCCTTCAGCTCGCCATTACCAAAGCCAAGCAGTGGCACTACCGATGGTGAATTGTATGTTATGATCCTATCGGCATTAAACATTACCAGCGCATCGTTACTGTTCTCAATTATTGCGCGGAATTTTCTCTCGCTGGCTTCAATTTCGGCCTGTGCTTTTTTGAGGCTTGTAATATCGCGAGCAACAACCAGTATATTGTGTGAATTATCTTCCTGCAAAACACTTTTGGTTGAAAGCAGTACATTTATTTGCTGGCCGTTTTGCGTAGCTATAACAGTTTCATAATTGGCAATATTGCGGTGTTTTTTGTCCTGCCCCGTAGTATTTTTCAGGAAATCTATATATAGCTGCTGCGAGCTGAACAGGTCGTTTAAGGTAAAGCCATCGATCTTATCCTTCGGCAGGCCAAGGCTGTTTGCACCGTAAGTATTTATGTAAGTAAGCTTGTGGTTTTGCGATGCAGTAATAACAATATCATCTATAATTTCTAAAAGCACTTCTTTCTCAACAAAATCGGGCACCTGGAAAAGCTTGTACCTGCGTAGTGCAATTACCGCGCATACCGAAAAAAAGCTGAAAAAAGTAGATGTAACCGTTATTGGCGGCGCATTGTAAATGGTAGGTATAAGTATTTCGGTTATTGTGCCTTGTACAACAGGCACCGTAAAACCTGCTGAAATAAGCAGGCTGCGGCGGAAGATGAACTTATCTTTACGCTGCTGAAATGTGTAAACGAGCAAAATTGTACAGGTTAGCAGCGCCGAAACCGCAATCCAGTTTACAAGTGTTGTTTCAAACGTGCTGTTGTTGCGATAATCAACCCAGCCCCAGCCATTTACGTAAACATAAGCGTGGCTGGCAAAAGTAATTTTATAAATAGCATCGAAAAAAGCAGCCGGCAGGTACAGCAGAAATTTGGTTGATGCGGCCTCGGCAAATTTATTGCGGCCTGTAAAATGCAGGGCAAAATGCAGGGCAAAAGGGGCCACGTAAATCCACCCGGTGCTGAAAGCCGCATCCCAGAATGCAGCGGCGCGCTCGGTAGTGCAAATACGCGTAAGAATATCGGAAAACTGCCAGCTGATTACACATAGCAGCAGTAAAAAGAAAAGCCTTGTGGTACCATTGCGCGGCAGCCTGCGCTTTACATAAACGGCAATAAAAATGTTGAGCAATGCAGGCACGGCAGCCAGCAATACGCCAAGCCAGTTATTAACCTGGAAACTGAAAATGTCATCTAACATGAAAAACGCTGCAAGGAAATATGCTGAAAAAGAACGCTAAATTACTGGTTTTTCAGCTAAAAACAATGTTAAGGCTTGCTTTGCGCCTTAGCCGCTTTGTTTTGTAGCAGGTATTTAATTGATTCATAAGCACAACCCGCTTTGCTGCCATAATGTAAGCCAAAATATTAACCAACCTATTTTGCAGTTTTATTTTTATAAATGAGATGAATAAAGATATTGGAAAAAGGCGATGAATTTATATTGATCCAACTGCCCCATTTTTTTTAGAAACACGGCTTGAAGTATTTTCTGATGAATTGTTATATGGAAATTTACCTGCCACAGGCTGAAACGATATAGATTTCATTACAGAAACGCATAAGCCTTTTTATATTAATAATCAACCGCTTAACACCATCAACACACATGGCGAAGTGAGTACCGGCATAAGTAAAACCTAAGTGCACGGTTAACCGGTTAAAAATAAAGTATTTTCTGCAACGTAGTATATATGATTTTGCTAAATAACACATTATTTTGCAGGCTGCTAATCAGGCACATATAACTGTTCTATTTATGAAGCGCACGCTAAAAAATTCGTTCGGCCAAACGTACCTTACAATAACCTACGATGAGAAAAACAAACTCATACATAATTACTGGCAGGGCATGCTTTCGGTAGAAAACGTAAAACAAGGCGCCACAGAAGTACTGGAGCTAATGAAAATTACTAACTGCGCTAACCTGCTTAATGATAACCGTGAAATTACAGGCTCATGGAACCAGGCCAATGACTGGATAGAAACGGAATGGATGCCCAGGGCGCTGAACCTGGGTTTAAAGCAATTCGCGCATGTGGTTTCGCAAGGCGTGTTTGGCGCGCTATCCGCACAGGAAATGCACAGGCGCGTAGGCGACCGGTTCCAGATGCGGTTATTTAATGATATTAACGATGCTAAAGCCTGGCTGAAAGGCAATCCATAAACCCATGCAGGAACTAAAATTCGTTCCTTAACCCGAAAACGCGAATATTTAAGGTTAAGATACATGAAAACATAATCCAAACAAATAAAACAGTATGTTTATATTAATATCACGTGAACTTGGGAATTAACAAGATAGCATAATGCTAATCGTAGCATTTTTGCTACGATTATTTAGCTGGTAGTTTACAAACTACCAGCTAAAATCTGCGAAGTTTAAAAACTTCTCAGAGCATACCCAGGTCCTGCATTTGTGCGTCAAATTTCTAAATACAAGTTTAAAGTAATATATCACTATACCTTGGGGCATTTTTTTGACTAAGGCATATATGCGAAACCGGAATTCAATTGCTGAAAACAAAAAAAATTAATTCCCGGGTTCACGTTAATATAAAATGAATATTTCGGATTTGAAATTGCCATGTGAGCCACAGGACGCGGAGCTCCGAAGTGATTTTCCCTGGTTTGGCGGAACACTAACCAGCCTTATTTACACATATACCATTCTATATTGGTATCAAATCTCACTTTGCCGCGAAAGGTAAGTTTACTGGCAATATTCCTTAACCGACTCCTGCCCGTTTACAACGCCAAGTTCCAGCGCTTTACGGAAATCGGCACAGGCGCCTGTTTTATCTCCAACCTCGAGCTTTGCCGCGGCACGGTTTATAAATGCTTCGCCATGGCTGGGTTTCAGCTCAATGGTTTTGTTATAATCCTGCATTTCTCCCTTATAATCGCCGGTTTCGTTTTTCGCAAGCGCGCGGTTATAATAGGCATCAGCAAAATCGGGCTTCAGCTCAATGGCTTTGTCATAATCTGCAATAGCGCCATCGTAATTTTTGTTCGAGAAGTTGGCTGCGCCACGATTATAGTAGGCATTCGCATCGCCAGGTGTTAGTTCAATATACTTGTTGTAGTCTTCAATTTCGCCAATAAAATCTCCGGTTTCATGCCGGGAATCGGCACGGTTTAGGTAAGCCATGGCAAATGTTGGTTTGTAAGAAATAGCTTTGTTAAAATCTTCTATAGATTCTTTGTAATTACCAGATTCCGCCTTGGCAATGCCTAAATTATTATAAGCGTCGGCAAAGTCGGGTTTCAGTTCAATGGCTTTCCTGTAATCGGCAATACTTGCATCAAAATTATTGAGCCTGTAATAAGCAAGCCCCCTGTTGTAATAAGCCACTGCAAAATCGGGCTTCAGCGCAATGGCTTTATCGAAATCTGCTACGGCGCCTTTTAAATCGCCCAGCTCAGCCTTGGCGCTTCCTCTTTTCGAGTAGGCTTCGTGGTTTTTTTCGTCCTGTTCAATGGCTTTGTCGTAACCGGCAACAGCTTCTTTAAAATTTCCTGCGTTATACTTTGCGTTAGCCTCATCAAAATATTTTGTATCAGGCTGGTTGTTACACGCATTAAACATAAATAGTACCAGTAAGCATGGCAATAAAAAGTTTTTCATATATAGCTTGTGTTAAAAATACTTCGGGCTGCTAAATTTTATTTTCTGTACCCGTTTTTAACAAAGACAAGCACAGGCGCAACTTGTTTATATTTGAGGTTAATGCTTTTTATTTTTGTTATACAACGGTAAGGCTGGTTAGTTAATGCAATTCTGGTTAGTTAATGCAATTAATGAAATAATAAGGCATTAAACATTTCGCGCTAAACTATAATCGTTAAATTGTCATTAATAATTGATAATTGGATAATTGATCATTGAAAAACACCAACATTACCACCGGCGCAAAGGGCGAAGAAGCCGCAGTAAACTTTCTGAAACGGAGAGGTTATAACATACTTGCACAAAATTACAAAGCTGCGAGATGCGAAATTGATATTATTGCTTCGCATGCAGAAACGCTTGTTTTTGTGGAGGTTAAAACCCGTAAATCAAACGCTTACGGCTATCCCGAAGAAGCTGTAACGCCTACAAAGCAGCGAAATATGGTTCGTGCCGCTGAGGTTTATATAGAAGATAATAAGTGGAAAAATGAGATACGTTTCGATATAATTTCCCTTATTCCACATCCCGAAGGCACTTTTTCCATACATCATATATGCGATGCTTTCATTCCGCAGGGCGATGACTTTTAGAACTAAGAGTTATGAACAAGGAACAAAGAGTGAAATACAACTAAAAATTAGAAATGAAAAATTAAGAATGTGCTGACACAAAATATTCACTAATTATTTTTGCTATGGGTTGAAGCCAAAGCAAGTGAAAATGCTTAAAATATAGTTTTATGCTTCATGAAAAGTCAATTGCCCTTTGCTTCAGCATTGGGCTATCGTTAAAAATTTTTCAATATTCTAATCTTTCAGTTTCCAGCCAAAAACTGCTTACCAGTTACTATTAACTGTACACTGATTATTATCTTTGCAGCATGATTACACAGGAACAACTTCGCGAACTACGGTCTCGGACAGAGGCTTTAAAGCACTATCTTTGACGTTGACAGTAAATCGCAGCGAATAAAAGAATTAGAGCAGGAAAGCCTGGCGCCCAGCTTTTGGGACGATCCCAAAGAGGCAGAAAACATCCTCAAGCAAATCCGCACGCTAAAAACATGGCCAACCGCTTATTATAATGTAGAAACAGCGGTGGAAGATCTTGCTGTTTTAATCGATTTTTATAAAGAAGGCGAAGCGGAAGAGGCTGATGTTGACGATCAATACGCCAAAGCCCTGGCTGCGCTGGAAGATCTCGAATTCCGCAACATGCTAAGCGGCGAGGAAGACCAGATGAGCGCTGTGGTAACCGTAAATTCCGGCGCGGGTGGAACCGAAAGCCAGGATTGGGCGCAAATGCTCTTGCGCATGTACCGCATGTGGGGCGAAAACAATGGCTTTATTGTAAAAGAAATTGATGTACAAGAAGGCGATGGCGCAGGCATAAAATCGGCAACCATAGAATTCAACGGCGATTTTGCTTACGGCTATTTGAAAAGCGAAATCGGCGTTCACAGGTTAGTAAGAATTTCACCGTTCGATTCTAATGCACGCAGGCATACCTCTTTTGCCTCTGTTTTTGTGTATCCGCTTATAGATGATACTATCAATATAGAAATTAATCCGGCCGATATTAGCTGGGATACTTTCCGAAGCGGCGGCGCAGGCGGGCAGAATGTAAACAAAGTAGAAACAGCAGTACGTTTGCATCACGCGCCAAGCGGTATTATTATAGAATGTCAGCAGGAACGTTCTCAATTAATGAACAAGGAAAAAGCGCTACAACTCCTTAAAAGCCGCTTGTACGAGCAGGAAGTACAAAAGCGCAACGAAGCGCGCGATAAAACCGAGGCCGGCAAAAAGAAAATTGAGTGGGGAAGCCAGATCCGTAATTATGTTCTTCACCCATATAAACTGGTAAAAGACATCCGTACAGGCCACGAAACATCTGATGCCGCTGGTGTTTTAGATGGTGATATTACCGAATTTATGAAAGCCTGGCTGATGGAAAACGCGCGACAGTAACCAGTGACTAATTACCCGTTACCAAGTACATAGATATTAAAGATGTTATTACATTCCATATTATATTCTTCAGAAAAATACTTGCCTAACAACCTGTAAGGGTGAAACAATACTGCCTGGAGCAACGCTCCAGGTTTAAAAATAACCCGGTCACTGGTTACTGACCACCGAAAAAAATCTTTCCGCGAACACAATATTTAGGGAGTTTTCTGCATTAATAACAAAATATAAGGCCTCCGCCTATAATCTTTTTAAGTTATACGCATCTGTATTTAAAAGTAATTATATATTTTTGTCAACTATAAAAAAACATTGTCAATAAGAACATGAAAGGGAGAGTTACATTTAACTGGGTGAAGAAGGCACTTTTAGCAGCAGTGGTTAGCGCAGGCCTGTTTACAACCAATAGTTATGCACAGCAATTACACGCAGGTTTTATGGGCGGGCCGCAGCTTACAAACCTGGAGAGCGATTTCGGTACCTTTAAAGGAATTGTAGGATTTAACGGCGGCGGTGTGGTTGACTGGCGCGTTTCCAATAAATTTGGCCTTGAGCTCGATGCATTGTTCTCTCAGTATGGCGCAACAAAGGTTTATGATCAGCCGCAGATATTACATGACAGAACTTTGTATTATAGCTACAGAACTACCGATAGATTATCATACCTGCAGTTCGTTCTGCTTCCTAAATTTATTATACCTTTAGGCGCAAAGCCGGTTATCCCTTACGATAAGCCGGGAGATCAGAAACTGTTCCTCTCTTTTTTCGCGGGCCCTTATTTCGGGTTGCGCTCAGGTTTTTCAAGCACCGGTAAGCAAAGCGGTTATACTGTGCTCAATGCCGGTGATACAATCAACAGGTTTGAGCCTACGGCATACACCAATACCACAAAAGATGCTGACAGAGTAGCACCAAACGATTTTGGCTTTACAGCCGGTGCTGGCATAAACTTTAATATGGCAGGCGGTAAAATGATTTTAGGTTTCGATGGCCGTTACAGCCGCAGCCTTGCTACGATAGATTTAGGTTACTATCAAAGGCAAACCAGGGGCGTAAACAGCGCCAACCAGCCGGTTGTTATTAAAGATATGGCCAATATTTTAAATACTGCCATGGCATTTAACGTCAGCCTTAAATTCCGTATTTTAGGCGAATAACGCATCAGCATAAAATTTAAAGAAAGGCGGGCTTTTACAGTTCCGCCTTTTTTTTTACGCTAATTTTGTATCTCATATTTGTTTCTTTTATGCCATACGCCATTCGCAAAGCATTGTATTTTTTACTGCTGGTTATTTGTGTTAAAATATTTTTCGGCGAAACCGTATATGCGCAGAAGAAAAAGAAATTAACCCAAACTGTTATTGCCGAAAATCTGCTGCAAAGCGGACCAATGCTGGGTTACAGTGAAATGCGCGAGGTATTGCTTTGGGTGCAAACTACTAAGGAGGCTGAAGTATATATAAATTATACTGAGGTTCGAACTGAAAAAGACACTTCAGGAATAGTAATTTATCTACCTAAAAAGGAAGCTACAACTCTTGAAGATATTTTTTCCTCACAAAAGGTTAAAACGACTGCAGAAAATGCTTTCATAGCAAAAATTATTTTAAAGGATTTACAACCGGGTAAAAGTTATGAGTATTTTGTAATAATTGATGGAATCAAGGTAAACCTTCCTTACAAAAGTGTTTTTCACACTCAGCCTTTGTGGCAATGGCGAACAGATGCACCCGATTTTACTTTCGCCATGGGAAGCTGCTTATATGTGAATGATTCTGTTTACGACAGGCCCGGGAAACCTTATGGCGGTAATTATAAGATACTTACAAGTATTTACGAAAAAAAGCCCGATATGATGCTTTGGCTGGGCGATAATACTTACCTGCGTGAAGCCGACTGGGGATCAGCATCCGGAATTTTGTATAGATATACACATTCACGATCCTTAAAGCAAATGCAGCCATTACTGGCAACTGCACACAACTATGCCATTTGGGACGATCATGATTACGGGCCAAACGACAGCGACCGCAGTTTCAGGGGTAAAAAGCTTACTAAACAGGCCTTCGATATGTTCTGGTGCAATCCAACATCCGGAAATCACAACAACGAAGGGAATTATACCAGCTTTGAATGGAATGATGTACAGTTTTTTTTGCTTGATGACCGTTACTTCCGCTCACCGAACAACCGCACAACCGGCGACAGGACAATGCTTGGCAAAGAGCAGCTGCAATGGCTTATTGACGGGCTGGTTAGCAGTAACGCAACATTTAAAATTGTAGCAATGGGCGGGCAGATACTAAATCCCGCACAGGTAAAAGAGAACTACAGCAATTACAGCCAGGAACGCGATTCTTTACTCAGCATCATCCGTAAGGAAAACATCAAGGGGCTTTTATTTTTAAGTGGCGACAGGCATTTTACCGAACTAACAAAAATGGATAGGAGCGGTACTTATCCCTTATATGATTTTACAATATCTCCCTTAACAAGCGGTGTGCACAAAAGCGCCGAAAAAGAGGCCAACACCATGCGTGTGGAAGGCACTTTGGTACAGCAGCAGAACTTCGCGGTAGGTAAGTTAAGCGGAAAAGGGCAGGAGCGCACGCTTACCGTTACCGTTTACGATATTGATGGTAAGATGCTGTGGGAAAGAAGCATTGCCGCCAAAAACCTTAAATAGCTATACTTTGCTTATTTTTGCTGTACACGAAGTATTTTTTAAGCTTATTATATATGGAAATTATGCGCAGAATTTTGTTTTTCAGCCTGTTAATAATGTATTTTACAGCATGCCGGGAAAATACAGAAAGCGAAGCTGAATCGCTTAAGGAATTAAGGCAGCAATTCTGGAAAGATAAAAGCAGCCAGGCAAATGTAGAGAAAGCAGCAAAGTTAGATTCCGCGTACAAGAATTATATTAATAACAACCCGGAAGACACCAACAACGCCGAATATTTGTTTGAGAACGCTAAGTTACATGCAGATCCGCATTTGTTAAATCACCCGGATGTTGCTATAAACCTGCTGGAGCAGCTTTACCATAAGTATCCTAAAAGCCCGCGTGCGCCGGAAGCTATGTACCAGACTGCTTATATGCTGGAAAATATATTAATGCTGCCAGATAATGCCCGCAACCGTTACCAGCTGGTTATCGATACATATCCCGATCATCCTTTCGCAAAAGAAGCACGCGTGCTTGTAAAGTATGTGGGTAAAGATCCCACAGAAGCTTTAAAAGCCATTACCGATAGTGCAAGCCGCAATAAGCCCGATACACTGGCAGGCAAGAACCGCTAATTTTACAGTACTTTGCCTCATTTTAAAGCTGTTATTTTCGACCTGGACGGTACTTTGCTCGATACGCTGGCCGATATAGCGAATTCCATGAACTGCGTGCTGCAGCGTTATAATTTTCCGGTTCGCCCAATAGTAAATTATCGCTATTATGTAGGTGGCGGCATGGGCAACCTGGTGGAAAATGTGCTTGAAGATATTCCCGCAACGGAAGCGCAAAAATCGGATTTATTAAAAGATTTCAGGGCGGAATACGAGAAGCAGTACTTGCTGGAAACGAAACCTTATGATGGCATAATGGAAGCATTTTCCGCCCTTGGCATATATGGCGAACCATTAAAGCTGGGCGTACTTTCCAATAAGGCCGATTCGTTTACTAAGAAAATGGTACAATACTATTTTCCTCTTGTTCCATTTTCGCAGGTACGTGGCGCTATGGAAAATGTTCCCTCCAAGCCAAACCCGCAGGCGCTGTTAGAAATGGCTGAACATTGGGGAATTGCTGCAAACGAGATAATATTTGTTGGCGATAGCGATGTAGATATGCAAACCGCACGCAATGCCGGTAGTTTTGCTGCCGGTGTACTTTGGGGTTTCCGCGAAGCCGCTGAACTGCTTGCGAATGGCGCAGATGTGCTGCTGGAAAAACCGCTGGATTTATTGAATATTTTGAAGTAAAAGCATTTTTTAGCCCAAACATATATGGCGTTCATGTGTTTTATTTATCCTATCAAAAATACCCTGGTTTAAAACGCTTTTATAACTTATAATATTTCTGAAAT
>DAIUCM010000107.1:0-14187 GCA_036846145.1 Bacteroidota bacterium | reverse complement strand
ATATATAATAGCAATTATTATGGTGAAAACAAAATTCTGTCTTTAATAATCATGCTGCTGAAAATTTTTTCTGCCTAAACACATATATACCTATTGCGAAAAATACTTTATTTGATAACGCAAATGTTAAAAATCTTTAAAATATCCGCAAGGTTTATAATACTTTACTGAACATTGAATGCAGGCAACGTTTTTGCTTACTGCTGCACCGTTACAAACCCTTAGTTTAATTCATGATCCGCCAGTTTATCTTAATTTTTTGTATAAAGGTATTTTTTATTCAGCTTATATATGCGCAGGAAAATAGCAGGACCGGCAGAATTGCAGGCAAAATAGTAGATGAAGCTACCATGAAGCCGGTTGAATTCGCGAGTGTGATGATCTTACGGCCCGTTGATTCAACTTTGGTTTCGGGCGCTTTGAGCAAGGAAGACGGACAGTTTGTCATAGAAAGAGTACCTTTCGGCAATTATATTATTAAAGTCCAATCCATATCATACGCGGTTTATACCCTGGCAGGCGTTACCATAAGCGAAGAAAAACCTTTTTATGTTGTTAAGGAGTTGAAAATCAGCCCGGCCAATACAATTGTAGATGAAGTTGTTATACAGGGCGAGCAACGGTTAATGCAAACGAGCATAGATAAAAAGACTTTTAATGTTGAACAGACAATTGTTACGCAAGGCGGTACAGCAATTGATGTTATGGAGCAGATTCCATCCGTTTCTGTTGATAATGAAGGGAATGTATCGTTACGAGGAAGCACCAACGTAACTATTTTTATTGATGGCAGGCCTTCAACCTTATCCGGCAGCTTATCCAGTATTCCATCAAGCTCAATAGAAAAAGTGGAGCTCATTACCAATCCTTCCGCCAAATATGATCCGCAGGGAATGGCCGGTATAATAAATATTGTTTTGAAGAAAGAAAGAAAACCAGGCTATAACGGAAATATAACTTTAAACGTAGGTAACAGAAACAAAGCAAATACCTCAGCTACAATTAATTACAATTACGGTAAAATCAATTTGTCCGGCATGTACAGCTTTCGATATTCCGATAATTACAGCTATGGCTCCAGCTACCGTGAGCAATATTTCGGTAATCAAACTTTCTTCCTCGACCAGCGGAACAATGGTAATTCGCTCAGTAACACGCACCTGTCCAAAGCCGGGCTCGATTATAATTTTAACGCACGAAACGTAGCAGGCATATCAGTTACTTATAATTATAATTTACGCCGCAACGAAGAAGACCTGTTTTACAGGGAATGGATCAGGCCGGGGAACGATTTCGAGCCATATTCACGTGAAAATTACCTGCGCGACCACGGAAATAACTGGGATATTGGCACTTATTATACACATAAGCTAAAAAAGCAAGGAAGCGAATTATCTTTCAACGCATCAGTTTCTGCAAGCGATGATGTGGAAGCGCAAAACAGCCAATGGATAAATACAAGCCAGCGTTTTGATTTCCGCAACCGCTATGCATTACAGCGAACGGTAAATACAAATTACAGCCATATAGGTATTTTACAGGCCGATTACATAACACCTTTAAGCAAGGACCGCAAATTCGAAAGCGGCTATAAAACCACCATCCGACAGTTCGACAACGATTTCGGCAACAACCAGTTTGATACCGTTTCGCAAAAATGGAATGATATGAGCAGGCTCAGCAACCAGTTTATTTATAAGGAACAGGTGCACGCCGCTTATGCAATTTATAGCGGAAAATATAAAAAATGGGGCTACCAGGCCGGTTTACGTGGCGAGCAGACATTAATATCTACCCTGCAGGTAGTTAACGATACGGCAAACAACAATGCTTATTTTAACTTTTTCCCAAGCGCTTACTTAACGCATAAATTAAAGGAGAACCAGGAACTCCAGTTCAGTTACACGCGACGTATTAACAGGCCGGGACTGGGTACGCTGAACCCATTTCCGGATTATGCCGACCCGTTAAACCTTAGGCTGGGAAACCCAAATTTGAAACCTGAGAACATTGACGCGTATGAATCGGGCTATATATTATATGGCAGAAAAATAACTTTTACAACCACTGCGTATTTACGCCAAACCTTTAACCAGATTACGCGATTAAGAGAAATAGATACACAAGGAGTTTCAAGAACTACTTTTTCAAACATCAGCATTAGTACCAATTACGGTATTGAGTTTATTGCTACAAACACTTGGGCAAAATGGTTCAGCACGGTTGCAAGCGCCAATATTTACCGTACAGAGCTTCGCGGAACAATCGGGCAACGCGAGCTGGACAGGAATAACTTCACCTATATAGCCAAGCTTAGCAGCAATATTAAACTTCCAAAAAGAACTGAGCTCCAGCTTTCTTATAATTACCGTGGCCCGCAGGTTTTTCCGCAAGGTATTATGCGGCCGATGCATGGTTTGGATGCTGCTGTAAAAGCCACTTTTTTAAAAGGCAAAGGCACGCTTAGTTTTAATGCGAATGATGTTTTCGATACGCGCAGGTTTGCGGTAAACAGTGAAGATCCTGGCTTCAACCAGCAGTTTATTCGTAAATGGGAAACACAAACTTTTTTCCTTGGCTTCAGCTACAGGTTTGGAAACGCTAAACCAATGATGAACAACAACCGCAAACGCGAACGAATGGATGAAGGTGGCGGCGGCGATATGGGATTTTGATTAAAAGTCCTGTCCCTACTTAAGTTGGCTGTTATAAATGTTATTGTCAAAGCATTTTTGTGCAAAAGTATATATGCAATGCAATGTCGTTTAGTTAATGATTTTTATACATAGGGCTTTGCCCCATGCTGACATAGTACGCCCATGCAGGGCTCGTTGCAATGTGAAAAAATAGAATTGAAATAAAAGTAAAAAGAAATGCAATGCGTTTGACGGCCTTAAATTATAAGCGTTAAGAAAACAGCTTTAAAGCATATATGATGTTGGTGAAAAATGCTTTGAGGCTGAATAATTATTGAGTTAATTTACGGAGCAACCCGCAGAGCCAGCGCTATTTATCAATGAAAGATGAAAGGACTGGCGGTTCGGGTTGCGGGTGAAATATGCTTTAAAGCTGTTTTTAGCTTAATAATTTACAGCCTTGAACTTTTGCTTCTTTTGGTTCAAGCCAAAAGAAGTTGCCTGCCCGGCAACGGAGGGCAAAAACCAGAATTGAAACAAATATATAGAAATTACCGGTACATTTGAAAAATCCTTAACTAAACGACATTGATATGCAATGGCAAAATCATTCACCAATTACCATTCACAATTCGCCATTATTTATCACCTTTGCATAACAAATTACAATTTCCCATTAATTATTTATGAAAACAATTAAGCACATTTTGTTGGCGGGCGCCGTTACGGGCCTTGTGGTTGGCTTCAAATCGAGCCAGACAACCGATAAAGCAAGTACCACCAGCGTAGATTCTGTAGCCCAAACCACAGATACCTTTAATGTAGAAAGCGAGCGATTTGCAGACCTGCAGATTTTGCGTTACCAGGTTCCGGGTTTCGATGAACTTAGCCTGCAGCAGAAACAGCTGGCGTATTACCTTTACCAGGCGGCGCTGAGCGGAAGAGACATCATTTACGACCAGAAATATAAGCACAACCTGCGTATTCGCCGCACTTTAGATGCTATTTATACATCTTACAACGGCGATAAAAACAGTGAAGACTGGAAGAAATTCCAGACCTATACCAAGCGCGTTTGGTTCAGCAATGGCATTCATCACCATTACAGCAACGCCAAGTTAATGCCAGAGTTTTCTTATGAATATTTCCAGCAGCTAATAAAAAACAGCGACCAAAGCAAACTGCCTCTGGATGGCATGAACGCTGAGCAGTTTACAGCCATGCTGAAGCCGGTAATGTTCGATAAAAGTGTTGATGCAAAACTCGTAAACCTTGCGCCGAATATTGATAATGTAAAAGCATCGGCCAACAATTTTTACGAAGGTGTAACAGCCAAGGAAGTGGAAGATTTCTACGCCACGAAAATGAAAAAAGGCGAAACCGAGCCTGTAATGTACGGCCTCAACAGCAAGCTGGTGAAGGAAAACGGCAAATTAGTTGAAAAAACATGGAAAGTTGGCGGCATGTACAGCCCGGCTATTGAGAAAATAGTTTTCTGGCTGGAAAAAGCCATTACCGTTGCCGAGAACGATAAGCAGAAAGACGCTTTGCAAAAGCTTGTAAAATATTATAAGTCAGGCGATTTAAAAGATTTTGATGAATATTGCATTGCCTGGGTGAAAGATATTGACAGCCGCCTGGATGTTGTGAACGGTTTTATTGAAGTTTATGGCGATGCCATTGGCAAGCGTGGCTCGTACGAAAGTGTTGTTTCACTGAAAGATATGGATGCTACAAAACGCATTGCTGCCATTGCCAAAGAAGCCCAGTGGTTTGAAGACAATTCGCCATTGATGCCGGAGCACAAAAAGAAAGATGTGAAAGGTATTTCCGCTAAGGTAATTACTGCCATTGTAGAAGCCGGCGATGCTGCGCCATCAACGCCAATTGGCATCAATCTGCCAAACTCTAACTGGATCCGCGAAAAACATGGTTCTAAATCCGTTTCTCTCGGCAATATAGTTTACTCATACAATGTTGTTGGCGCAAAAAGCCCAAGCATGAAAGAGTTTGCCTTCAGCCAGGAAATAATTGACCGCGCAAAACAATACGGCGCACTGGCCGGCGAGTTACATACCGATATGCACGAGGTAATCGGCCACGCCAGCGGTGTAATCAATAAAGGTGTCGGCACGCCGGACCAGACTTTGAAAAACTACGCCAATACACTGGAAGAAGCACGTGCAGACCTGGTTGCCCTTTATTATATTATGGACCCGAAACTGGTACAAATTGGTGTAATGCCAAGCCTGGAAGTAGGTAAAGCCGAATATGATAATTATATTTTGAACGGCCTGATGCTACAATTAAACCGTGTGGAATTTGGCGAGCACCTGGAAGAAGCGCACATGCGCAACCGTCAGCTAAATGCCGGATGGGCTTACGAAAAAGGTAAAAAAGATAATGTAATTGAAAAAGTTACCCGCGATGGCAAAACTTATTTCAAGATAAACGATTACAACAAGCTGCGCACTATTTTTGGTGAGCTGCTTCGCGAAATTCAGCGTATAAAATCGGAAGGAGACTATAAAGCTGCTACAGCTTTGGTGGAAGGTTATGGCGTAAAAGTAGATCCTGTTTTGCACAAAGAAGTTAAAGAACGTTTTGCCAAGCTGAATATTGCGCCTTATAAAGGTTTCATACAGCCGCGACTGGTTGCCGTTATGGATGGCGATAAAATTACTGATGTAAAAGTGGAATACCCAACCAGCTTCGAGCAGCAGATGCTTGGTTTTGGCCGCGAATATTCATTCCTGCCAAATAAGAACTAAGGTTTTTAACTCCCATATATACAAGCCGCTGAAAATGCTTCAGCGGCTTTTTCTATTTACTACGCACCAAAAACACTTTTATATGTGGCGTTTTTGTGAACAAGCTGCTATTTTTACTGCTTTAAAGGGTAATCAGTAACCTTAAATTCTGTTTATTGGAACACGATTTTACATATTATATTCTTGGTGGATCTATCTTGTTGCTGATAAGTATTGTAGTCAGTAAAACATCTGGCAGGGCTGGTATTCCATCGCTATTGCTTTTCCTTGGCATTGGCATGCTGGCCGGTTCAGAAGGTATTGGCGGTATTCATTTCGATGATCCCAAAGTTGCGCAACATATTGGCACTGTAGCGCTTACATTTATACTTTTCGCCGGTGGACTGGAAACGCGCTGGCAACAAGTGAAAACAGTGCTGTGGCAAGGCGTAACTTTATCTACGCTTGGCGTGGTGGCTACATCGGCAGCAATTGGCTTTTTTCTCAATTATTTTACAGCTTTCAGTTTAATCGAAGGCTTTCTTTTAGGCGCTATTGTTTCTTCAACAGATGCCGCTGCGGTTTTCTCCATTCTCAGATCTAAAAGCATTGGTTTAAAAGGAAATTTAAGGCCTTTGCTGGAGCTGGAAAGCGGCAGTAACGATCCGATGGCATTTTTTCTTACTACTGTTTTTACTGCATTATTATTAAACCCGGAAATAGAAAAGAACAGCCTGGTGCTTAGCTTTTTCTCAGAAATGCTGATAGGCGCTGCGGCAGGCATGGCAATGGGTTACATTATGTCGTTCACCATAAACCGTATAAAACTGGAATATGACGGGCTTTACCCGGTTTTATCGCTCGCATTGGTGCTGATTTCTTATAGCGCTACAGATTACCTGGGCGGAAACGGTTTCCTGGCGGTTTATATATCTGCCATTGTTTTGGGGAACAAGCAGTTTATACATAAAAGGAGTTTGTTGCGCTTTCACGATGGTATTTCCTGGCTGATGCAAATCCTCATGTTCTTAACGCTGGGCTTGCTGGTTTTTCCTTCGAGAATGTTACCCATTGCTGGAACAGCATTATTAATATCGCTTTTTATAATTTTTATAGCCAGGCCCATTGGTATTTTTCTAAGCTTATTACTATTCAAGATCAATATAAGGGAGAAATTATTTATCAGCTGGGTTGGGCTTCGCGGCGCAGCACCAATCCTTTTCGCAACCTATCCGATGGTTGCTGGTGCGGAAAAAGCAGATCTCATTTTCAACCTGGTTTTCTTTATTGTACTTACTTCCATACTTTTACAGGGAACAACTATTTCTGCAATGGCTAAAATTTTTAATGTAAAAGAAGATGAAGCCGCAAAGCCTAAAACGCCTGTGGAACTGGAACTTGACGAGAATATTAAAAATGAGCTTTTCGAAATAGAAATACCGGAAAACAGTAAAGTTGCCGGTAAAACAATAGCTGAAATGCGGCTGCCTGGAAATATTCTGGTGGTACTGATAAACCGTTACGGTGATTATATTACTCCAAACGGTTCAACGGTTATCAACGCCAAAGATAAGATCTTAATCATGGTTCCTAACGGAGAAAACATATCGCTCCTCAACCAAAAATTCGGTATTTAAATTATTCATTTCCTTTAAAAAATTGCTGCTAATTTTCCACATATATACAAGCTGCTAAAAATGCTTTTAGTGGCTTTTCCGTATTTACCTAAGGCATTTTTATGCGAAATGATATATAAAAACCTTATCAAGAAGTATCCAATACATAAAATCAAAATTTATAAAGCCTTAATATATAATGATTTAATTATACTTAAAAACCTACAAAATGCACCGATTATTTCTGCTTCGAATCGCTGCTCATTCGGATTTAAAATCTCTTTCGCTCTTTCGGATTTAAAATCCGAAATCCAGGAGTATAAGGATCTGCGATCCGAAAAAAAAATAAAATTATTTTCCGCCACTGCAACTTTTGCAACCCCTTACGATACTTACCGGAAATACTATTAAAAATCTTAATTCTGGTAATATGAAAAATTTATTCGCTTTATTATTCATTTTAAGCTTTTTAGGAAAAGCCAGCGCGCAGCTTGTAAAACGAGATACTTTACATTTTGCTGTAGATAAATTCATCCTGGCAAACGAATCTGCAAAGCTAAAATCCTTTATAAAATTTGCATCGAAGCACCAGGATTACAGGATAACCATTACCGGACATACCGATAGTTTCGGCACGGAAAATTACAATCTTCAACTGGCAGAAAAACGCGCGAACCAGGTTAAGAATTACCTTATACAAAATGGTTTACAAGCCGATAAAATCCTTGCAAAAAGCTATGGCGAAAGCAAACCGATTCTACTTACAGCCGATAAAATTAAGCGTAAAATAAACCGTCGTGTAGAGATAGTTTGTACCATTCCAGCGCAGCCAAAACAACAAACTGTAGACTCTACTATCAACCTAATTGTTGAGGAAAAATTCGAGAACGATACAACCATTTATGGAGAAAAAGGAACGGAAATAACCATAAAAGCTGGTGCATTCTATCCATACAAAATTAAAGATATAGAATTTAGCATTGTAGAAGTTTTCAGTCGTGCAGATATGATTCTGGGTGATTATCCTACTGTAGATGCGTATGGAAATTGCCTGGAATCTGCAGGAATGATCTTCCCCACCGCAACACTTTACGGCCAGCCCATACAACCTGTAATTGACAGTGCTTTAACCATCGGCATTCCGGCAGAAAAATTCGATACTTCCATGTTTATTTATTTGTCGGAAAAAGGCGGCAGCGAAACAGCCTGGAAACAAACCAACGTTAAGATTTCTTACAATGTTAACGGGCGCAAATTCTACCGCTTCGTTTCCAACGCTTTTACACCAACAAATCTCGATAAGCCTTCGGCATATTTAAGGCCAGCAAATATGGTTTCAATAGCTGCTACACCAATTAAATTAGTGATTATGCCTGTTGCCATGTTGGTTAGTGGAATTAAAGAATTAGTTACAGAAGATGGTGTAACCGTAAAAGCTAGAAGGCGCCATTATACAAAAGCTTATCTGACTTCTGCTGAAACACTTACCGTTTTAAAAGGCAAAAAACTCAATCGCAAAAAAATGATCTGGGAACAGGATTGCCTGCCAGAAAGACATTATGTTGGCATATTTAAAAAGAAAGGCCAGCTGTACATGGTTAACAAGCCATTAGCCGAGTTGAAATACCGCAGAACTTTTAATAAATACATCGTCCGCAAACGCGATTATGTTCCAGTAAGTAAGGAAGAAATTAAGGATGCATTAGCTAAACTTTAATTATAAACTTTCCCATATATACAAGCCGCTGAAAATGCTTTCAGTGGCTTTTGTGTTTTAATTATGTTGCCTTAATTTTAAATCATTAGAATTTATACTCATTGTTCTTTTCTCAATAATTCCGAGAAAATTACTTGAAAAATTATTGAATTTATAGTGCTTCTCAAAAAGAAAGAATCTACTTTTATAACTACATCTTTTATTATACAGCCAATTAAATAATTGAAATATTATAGTTTAATTGCAATACATTCTCCATATATTTACTTCCATAAAAATGCTTTCGAATTATAAAATGGCTGTTTTTAGCTTCATATGTTTGATGTCTTTCTATTGCACAGATAAAACCCCTGTGGTGAGTAAACCGGTTATTAACCTGACCAAAACACATGGCAAGGCACAAGAAGCGCTGCAATTCTGTAAAAATAAGAAGTACAATACCAGTTTTTGCATTCTTATAGATATGGAGCTGCATTCGGGAGTAAATCGTTTCATCGTTTGGGATTTTGAAAAAGATACTATTGAACACAGCTGCCTGGTTAGCCATGGTTGTTGCGATAATCCATGGTCCTATGATTTTTCGCGTGAGAACGCTAATTTTAGTTCGGTTGAAGGTAGCCACTGTACCGCTTTAGGTAAATACAAAATCGGGGAAAGAGGTGTAAGTAGCTGGGGAATTAAAGTAAAGTACCTGATGCATGGTCTGGAAAGTGGTAACAACAATGCGCTGGCGAGGCAAATTGTTTTTCATTACTGGGATGACATTTCCGAATCTGAAGTTTATCCTGATGGCACACCGGAAGGTTGGGGTTGCCCGGCAATTTCCAATAAAGATATGCGGCTTATTGATAAGAAGCTGAAACAAGCCACAAAGCCTGTTCTTATGTGGATTTACAATTAAAATCGAAACATTATTCTTCATTGACTATACCGCCTATACGCTCATTTGGATTTATAATCCGAACGTAATAAGTGTAATGATCTGCGAACCGAACATATAAAAAACCATTTTCCAGACAATTCATATATGCGATTTCGACTTGACACATTGGCATAATGGCACATTAAATAGTAACTTTGCAAAGTAATTTCTTCCTCTGTCCCAGCAGAGTCTCTCGAAGAGGACTCTGCGCATTCAACGCTCCGAAAGCGCAGAGTCCCTTTCAGGAGACTATGCTGGGAAATCAGTTCTCTTAACTAAACGACATTGAATCTATATATGCAAATCACTTGGTTTATCGGCATATTGGCACATTAATTCGTAATTTCGTAAAAGATTTCTTCCTTAAGTAGAAGCATTATTTATGAATAAAAAGATCGTTCTTTCACTCCCGCCGGAGATTGCTTTTCAGCCGGAAAAACTGCAGGAATACATAAAAAAGCAGCTCAAAATTTCAGATACAGATGAGCTGCAGATTCAGTTACAGAAACGTTCCATTGATGCGCGCAGCCGCGAAGTAAAAGTAAACCTCGAAGCGCATATATACATCAACGAAAAAATACCTCAGGAACAGGTTTATAATTTTGATTATAAGAATGTTGCCAACAAAAAGCCTGTACTGATTGCCGGTGCAGGGCCAGCCGGATTATTTGCTGCTTTACGTTTAATTGAACTCGGCTTAAAACCAATCATTATTGAACGTGGAAAAGATGTTCGTGCGCGAAGAAGAGACCTTGCAGCAATCACAAAAGATCATATTGTAAATCCAGACTCAAATTATTGCTTTGGCGAAGGCGGCGCGGGAACTTACAGCGACGGCAAAATATACACACGCAGCACCAAACGTGGCGATGTAAAACGCATTCTGCATATTCTCGTAAATCATGGTGCAAAAGAAGATATTTTAATTGACGCGCATCCGCATATCGGCACAAATAAATTACCGAAACTTATAGAGCAGATCCGCGAAACCATTTTACATTGCGGCGGAGAAATTCACTTCGATACGAGGATTACAGATCTCCTAATTTCCGGAGATGAACTTAAAGGTGTCCAAACGCAAAATGGTAACAAAATTTTTGGTGAAGGATTGATATTGGCAACAGGCCATTCCGCACGTGATATTTTCGAGTTACTGCACCGTAAAAATATTCTCATAGAATCGAAACCTTTTGCCATGGGCGTTCGTGTGGAGCATCCGCAAAACATTATAGATTCCATTCAATATCACAAACCGGAACGTGGAGAATTTTTGCCTGCTGCAGCTTATGCGCTGGTTTGCCAAACGAAATATGATTTGAAGCAGCGAGGCGTTTTTTCATTCTGTATGTGTCCGGGTGGATTCATTGTTCCTGCTGCTACAGCGCCGGGAGAAGTTGTGGTGAATGGTATGTCGCCATCAAGAAGAGATTCACGTTTTGCGAATAGCGGAATTGTGGTTTCCATAGAGCAGGAAGACCTGAAAGCTTACGAAAAATATGGTGTTTTGGCCGGTTTACAAATGCAGCGCGAACTCGAGCAAAAAGCTTGTCAGGCTGCTGGAGGAACACAAGCCGCACCGGCGCAAAGATTGGTGGATTTCACACAAAATAAACTTTCAGCAAGCCTAAACGAAACATCTTATATTCCGGGTCTGGCTTCAGTAAGTATGCATGAAATGTTGCCGCCAAATATTGGTAAACGCTTGCAAGATGCTTTCAAGATGTTCGGGCAGAAAATGAAAGGTTACATGACAAACGCAGCGCAGATTGTTGGCGTGGAAAGCAGAACCTCCTCTCCTGTTCGTATTCCGCGCGACAAAGAAACATGCGAGCATCCGCAAATAAAACGATTATTTCCTTGCGGTGAAGGTGCCGGATTTGCCGGTGGAATTGTTTCTGCGGCTATGGATGGCGAGCGCTGTGCCGAGCAGTTTTTTGAAATATATGGGAAACAGCGATTAGTAAAGCGTTAATAGTGTCATTTTTTTTACAATTCATTGATAAATAACCATTATATTGTAGTAATAGTATAGTAGAAATCTTACAGTCGGAGCTTTGGTTAAGGAATTATTACCCTCAGCGTGATGAAATTATTAAGGCGAGTCCGCAAGCAACATATATCTCAGGCTCTCAGTATTTTCGGCTCAAAGTATTTTTTAGTAAAGTGAAATATGTAATAAACATAATATTAATAAACTAAATAAACACATTAATTGATAATTGAAAACTGGTTACTTGATCCGGATTCCCATTTTCTTCATAAGCAGGGTAGCATTCATGGTTTGGCAAACGCCGCGTTTTAATTTATAGCTGAAATCGAACCTGTCTTCAATAATATCTACATCGAAATGATAGTTGCGTATATTTTGCGGGAATTTATCTTCTAAAGCAGCGAGGCCGAGATCGTGCGTGGCAAGTATTCCGGTGCCATTTAAGGCAACCAGTTGTTTCAATAAAGCGCGTGAACCGGTCAGTTTATCGCCGGAGTTTGTGCCGCGAAGGATTTCATCCAGCAAAATGAACAATGGTTTTCCGGCTTGCAAATGCTCAATTATGGTTTTTATGCGTTTTAATTCGGCATAAAATGTAGATTCACTGTCTTTTATAGAATCACCAATGCGCATGCTGGTATAAAGCTGTACGGGTGAAAAATAGAAAGAAGTAGCGCAAACCGGAGCACCTGTTGTAGCCAGCACAAAATTTACACCAACCGCGCGCAGAAATGTACTTTTTCCGGCCATGTTTGAACCTGTAATCAGCATAATTTGCGCCCAGCCATTGATATTGAAATTATTTCCGATTCGTGTTTCATCTTTTATCAAAGGATGCGCAAGTGCCTCAGATTCAATGATAAAATCGCCTTCTGCCAAAGTTGGAAATGGAAATTGTGGATTGTTGAACGAAAAGCTCGCCAACGATGCCAAAGCTTCTGTTTCGGCCAGAGCTTCGAACCAGATCGGAACCAGGTTTTTGTTGTTTCCCTTCCATTTTTCTATGGCGAAAGCATTTTTCAGGTCGCGCATATATAGGCCGTTCGTTACCAGCATTCCCAAAATATTCACACGCGAATCCAAAGCCTCGACCAGTTTCGTAAGCGCGAAAAGTGATTTGCTTGAAGTTACGCTGTTTTTCCCTTGCAACGATTGCTGAACAGCTTTCATTCTTTCCGATTCCCAAACCTGGTTTTCAACAGACAAGATCATTTCCGCGTATTTGTGCAGCAATTTTGCCTTTTCATCAGATTTTCCATGCAATAGGTTGATGTTCTTGGTGAAAGCCGCCACAATAAGGATTTGTACTGTTGAAATGGCGAGCGCCGCACGAACCGGAATAAACCAAAAAGTCAGCAGCCAGATGCATATAACAATTACCGGAAAAATGCTTAGGAACAGTTGCAGCGCTTTACTTTTCGGCAGAATTGATGGTTCCTGCAGCCAGTTTTGCAGCTTTTCAAATTCACCGGTTTTTTCTTCAACCATCCTGCTTCTCGACTGGAACGCCTGCCGCCATGCTGCTAAGTTTGCCAGTTCTTTAACCGCGTTTTGCCTTCTTAATATCTCATCATTCACGGGAAGCGTCTGAAACCAGTTCGCCAGTTTTTGCCTGCCCAGGATTGTTTTCGCGCGGCTTATAAACTGATAAATGCTTCCATCACCGAAAATATCCAGATCGGAAGTGTAAAAATGCTCGCCATCAACGAAATCCTTTCCTGTGTCCAAACCATCAAAATTCCTGTTTAGCCGCTGCGTTTCTTCCTTAAAAAGCGATACATGCTCCTCAGCAAAAGTTCTTTCTAAAAATAATTTGTTGTGATGTTTTACGAGAAACAGGAAAATTATAATTCCGCTAACAGCTATAATGGTAATTATTTCCCATTGCGGATAAAGAAAATAGCCAAGCAATAAAATGGCAACAACAATGCTCAACCGCGCGCTGGCTATCCAGTTTATCCGCTTTTGCAGTGAGCTAACTTGGGCTTCAAAATCAGAAATTTTCTGTTGGTAATATTGAAATAATGCTGCTTTGTTTTCCGGATTCATGTGAAACTTTCAGAACGCAAAGCTAAATTTTTATGACCGGATTATTTTATAAAGAATGTTAAGAACGGTTTTGAATAAGGCAGGAATAAAAACGGCGCTGTAAACCTACAGCGCCGTTTTCCATATATCATTTCGCTGAAAAATGCTTTGGTTTATTGCAGGATCAGCTTCCTGTTTACCGTTTCTGTTCCGTTAGATATTTTCAGTAAATAAATGCCTTTTGGTTTGTCGCTCAAGTCAATCGATATAATTTTATCCTGATATATTGCATTGATATTTAATGGCTTACCAGCTAAATCAAAAATTTCAATTGTAAATTTTCCATTTTTGCTTTCCGGTAATTGTATGTTGAACTTCCCGTTCGCCGGGTTCGGCCATATATTCATTTGGCTGAAAATGCTTTCGTTTTGTATTCCTGTTTGAGTTTTTTTAGAAACCATAATATAATCCTGCTTCGTGATTTTTCCATTACCGTTTATGTTGCTGACTGATAATGAAATAGTATAT
>DAIUCM010000106.1:0-14402 GCA_036846145.1 Bacteroidota bacterium | reverse complement strand
GTGTTTTTATTATTGACGAAAATTATTTAAAGGAAGTTGCTTAGTGCAAGATATAAAAAATATTTGTTAAAACGCATAGTTTATTTTTTTAAATAAGCATAACTTTGCAAGTGCTATGTAAGCACATAGCATTCAGAAAGTTAGGTTACATGAAGCTCTTATATAATTATTTAAAAAAATACTGGAAGTTAATGGTGCTTGCCCTCGTACTTGCAGCCATTAACCAGGTTTTCTCACTGCTCGATCCGCTCATCTTCAGGCATATAGTAGATAAATACGCTACAAACTATAAAAATTTCTCACAGCCTGAATATATAAGAGGCGTAATTACCTTGCTTGCAGCCGCGGTTGGCGTAGCCATGATTTCGCGCATTGCAAAAAACTTCCAGGATTATTATATAAATGTAATTACACAAAGGCTTGGCGCAAAAATTTACCAGGATGGCTTATCACATTCATTGGACCTGCCATACCAGACTTTCGAAGACCAGCGAAGCGGGCAAACCTTAGGTATTCTGCAAAAGGTGCGTACGGATTCTGAAAGGCTTATTGGCGCTACCGTAAATATTGTTTTTACATCGCTGGTAGGTATAATTTTCGTTACCATTATTGCTTTTAGTGTGCATTGGTTAATTGCGGTTGTGTATTTTGCTGCAATACCATTAATTGGCTTACTGAGCTGGACTTTGGGCGGACGCATAAAACGCATGCAGAAAACCATTGTAGCTGAAACAACATCCCTGGCCGGCGCTACAACTGAATCGTTAAGGAATATTGAGCTGATTAAAAGCCTTGGCCTTAGTAAACAGGAAGAAAAGCGGCTGAACGCTACTACCGACAAGATTCTGCAGCTGGAGCTTAAAAAAGTGAAATACATTCGCAGCCTTAATTTTGTTCAGGGCACGCTAATCAACTTCCTGCGTACCTGTATTCTGCTTTTAATGTTCTACCTCATTTACCAGGGCAGTATTACCGTTGGCGACCTGTTTATGCTCATGATCTACTCGTTCTTTATTTTCGGGCCGTTGCAGGAGCTGGGCACAATCATTAATATTTACCGTGAAGCAGAAGTGAGCCTGAACAATTTTGCGGATATACTTAATATGCCGAAGGAAAGGAAACCTGCAGATCCGGCACATTTACCGGGCATACAATCGCTTGTTTTTGATAATGTAAGTTTCCAGCACAAAACCGCGCCTGTTAAGGCCTTACAAACCATTACGTTTGGTGTAAAACAAGGCCAGACCATAGCATTTGTTGGTCCCTCCGGTTCAGGTAAAACAACCCTTGTTAAATTGCTGGTAGGCTTATACCAGCCACAGGAAGGGCATATTTTATATAATGGCATTGCTGAAAATGAGATTGATCTTGATATACTGAGAAATAAAATAGGTTTTGTAACGCAGGATACGCAATTGTTTTCCGGAACCATACGCGAAAACCTGCTTTTTGTGAATCCAACAGCTACAGAAGATCAATGCTACGATGTACTGAACAAAGCGGCTTGCCATAACCTTTTAGCGCGGGCAGATAAAGGCCTGGATACTGTGATTGGCGAAGGTGGCGTAAAAGTTTCGGGCGGTGAAAAACAACGTTTATCTATTGCGCGTGCGTTACTCAGAAATCCTGATCTGCTGGTATTTGATGAAGCAACTTCTGCGCTCGATTCCTTAACAGAAGAGGAAATTACCAATACCATAAGGGAAGTATCTAAAAGCGATGAACAGATAACAATTTTAATTGCGCACAGGCTTTCTACCATTATGCATGCCGACCAGATTTTCGTCCTCGAACGCGGCCGAATTGTAGAGCAGGGAAAACATATGGAATTGCTGGATCTGAAAGGTTTATATTATGCTATGTGGCGACAGCAGATTGGAGAAAACCGCCCGCAGGCAAATCAACCACAGTTAAACCCGGTTCTCAGCTAATTTTCCATATATCTAAGTGCGGAAAAATGCTTTGGTTTAGCTGATCAGCGGAACACTGATTGTAAATGTTAGGTAAACTGGCTGAGTTGCTAAGCTGGCGCGCGTATTTACGCACGCCTACTATATTTAATGATAAGTAAATTTACTTCGCCCTCGAAACCAAATCTACTGCAAATTGCCGCAGCAATTGTTTCTTGCTTTCATCAGCGCCAGCAATTTTATCCAGGTCAGCCATTGCTAGCTCATAGAATTCATCGCGGAGTTTCTCCGTTTCGGCCTTAATATTCAGCTTCTCATAAATTTCCATTACCCGAAGTATTTTTTCGTCATTTGATATATGGGAATTTGATGAATATAGATTTTCAAGGTCTGTTTTTAATTCATCATCAGCCAGTTCCAAAGCTTTTAAAGTAAGGAAAGTTTTCTTGTTGGCAGCAATATCGCCGCCAATAGTTTTGCCGAATTGCGCGCTTGTTCCGTAAGCATCAAGCAGATCATCCTGCACCTGGAATGCAATGCCAATCGTATAGCCGAAATCGTAAATGAGTTTCTGGTTTTCTTCTGAAGCATCAGCCAGTAAAGCGCCCATTTGTAAACAGCCGCCAAGCAGAACCGCTGTTTTCAAACCAATCATCTCGATATAATTTTTGATGCTTACATTGTGCTGCTTCTCGAAAACCATATCAAACTGCTGGCCTTCGCAGACTTTTTTAGCTGTATCGTTGAATAAACGAACCGCTTTCGGCAATTTCGATTGTTCTATTTCAGCCAGTAAATCGTAAGCCAAAATGAGCATTACATCGCCACTTAAAACGGCTGTGCTTGCATTCCATTTTTCATGAACCGTTTGCTTTCCACGGCGAAGCGGCGCATTATCCATCAGATCATCGTGTACCAAGGTGAAATTATGGAAGACTTCCATCGCCAAAGCCGGTTTTGCAGCCTTTTGTAAATCACCTCCAAAAATATCGCAGCCTAAGAGCGTCAGAACCGGCCGAATTCTTTTTCCTCCCAAACCCATAATGTAACGCACCGGCGCATAAAGTTCATCGGGCTGGGTTGGGAATTGGGTTGATTGTAAAGTTTCTTCTACGATCTGCTGATATTTCGCCAGGTTGCTCATGCCACAAAATTACGCAGTACAATTACGAATTACGAATTAATAATTACGAATGCTTCATCGCGGAAGTCTTTCCCGCAAAGACGCATAGGTGCAAAGGCGCAAAGTTTTTTGTTTCCCGTTTATCGGAGCATTTTTCGGCAAAGTGATATATGAAATTCCGAGCGTGATGTTCAACTTCTTCAAGAAGTGGAACATCTAACTAGTTTCCGCGCTTCAAATTTCAATATCGTTAATGCGAAAATCCTGCGTAAGCTAACCTTACAACTTTACAACCTTCTAACTTCAATTAGCACATTGGCTAATTGGCATATTGGCACATTAATTTCCGTACTTTGCAAATCAGAATATACAATCATGAAGAAAATAATTCTTGTTACAGGCGCAACTTCCGGGTTTGGAAAAGCCATTGCCGAACTCTTCGCGAAAAATGGCTACAACGTCATCATCAATGGCCGGAGAAAAGAGCGTTTGGATGAGTTGGAAGGAAAAATAAAAGCTGATTTTGGTGTGGATGTTTATAAACTGCCGTTTGATGTACGTGATAAAGAGGTTGTTTTCGAGGAAATTAACAATCTGCCGGAAGCATGGAAAAATATAGATGTGTTGGTGAATAATGCGGGTTTGGCTTCGGGATTGGCGGATATACAGGATGGCGATATAGATGATTGGGAAAAGATGATTGATACGAACCTGAAAGGACTGCTTTACGTAACCAAAGCGGTTGTGCCGAATATGATTTCGCGGAAAAGCGGGCATATTATTAATATTGGATCGGTGGCGGGCAAGGAAGTTTACCCGAAAGGAAATGTGTATTGCGCCACCAAACACGCCGTAGATGCGTTGAATAAAAGTATGCGGATTGATCTTTTGCCGCACCGTATAAAAGTTACAGCAATTAATCCCGGTATGGCAGAAACCGAGTTCTCTGTGGTTCGTTTCCATGGCGATGAAAACCGTGCGAAAGATGTTTACAAAGGTCTCACACCACTTTATGCAGAAGATATTGCCGAGCTTGCCTGGTTCGCTGCGAGCCGTCCTCCGCATGTAAATATTAATGATTTAACTGTAACACCAACTGCGCAGGCTACGGCGAGAGATGTTGTGAGGGAGAGTTAGAGATTGTCATTTAAATTTCAATTGAGAAATATAAAGTATATGCAAAATAATGCTCAAATTGAAATTGTCTATTTCTAAAGTTGGAATGAAAAAGTTGTTATTAATTATAATCTTATTATCAGCATGCAATACTTCAAAAAAGAAGTTTGTTTGTGGGATGACAATGCAATTGCCAAAGAGCGAGTGGATTGATAGTAAAATTATACAATTAGAAACATTTGGTTTTGCAGATACTACGATGGCACAATTAAATATTCACGTAGTGGGGTTAAACAGATACAGTGATACTTTAGAAAACGATACGAAAATGCTTTTCATAATTGGTTTTAAAAAATCTTTTGATAGTACCTTCGTTAAAGGTGGACACTCTGAAGCGAATGGAAATTTTGTAACTTATTTAAATCCAAGTAATTATGATGTAATCATCAAGTCAATCGGCTATAACTCGCTTACAATCAAAAATATCAAACTAACTTCGGGAGAATTAAAACACATAGCAATAGTTTTAGGCCAAGGCTCGGGAACCACAGAATACATGGTATTAGAAGAAAATAATTATAAATTAAATAAGTGCAGCACGAATTGATTGTTATGTTTTCAAATTGCTAACTGATTCCATATCACACTTCACCAGAAAATGCTTTAATTAATCTGAATCAGGATTTACAAGATTTTAGGATTAGCAGGATTATTAAAATCAAGTAAATCATATAATTCTGTAAATCCTGATTCAGAAAAATCCGCGATGCAGCATTCGTAATTCGTAATTGTTAATTCGTAATTGATTTCTTCCTTTCCTTAATAAAAGTCCTTACCAGCGGAATAAGCGCCACTGCAATCACAGCCGGAATAATATAACCCATGTAGTTTTTTATCTCCGGGAATTGTTTGCCGAGCCAGTAACTCACACCAACCATAGCGCCAACCCAAAGTACGCTGCTGATAAAACTAAAAAGCATAAAAGTGCCTACACTAAGTTTGGTAGCACCGGAAATAAAGGGATTAAAAGTACGAACCACAGGTACAAATCGGCCAAAAATAAGTGCTGTTTTCCCATTACGTTTATAGAAATCATCGGCTTTGTGCAGGAATTTTTTCTTAAAATACCAGGTATCTTCTTTTTTATAAAGCTTCTTGCCCAGTTTTTTCCCGATAGAATAACCGGTATAATCGCCAGCGAGGCAAGCTGCTACCAAAACAGGAATCATTACCCAAACCGGTACATTTAATGTTTGGGAACCGGCCAATATTCCCGCTGTAAAAAGCAAAGATTCGCCGCCGGGAATTACAAAACCAAGCAACAAACCTGTTTCCACATAAACCAACGCCACAATAATGGCAAATCCGCCGAACTGGATAATGCTTTCAGCAGATGTGCTATTCAGTAAAATTGCGTTAAAGATTTCAGTCACTTGTAGATTTTAAATAGTTGGAAGGTAGGAAAGTTGGAAAGTTGTAAGGTTGCTTCGCATCGCGGCATTGATAATTGATAATTGTTAATTGATAATTGTTAATTGAACAAAAGCATTTTTAGGCATATTGATATATGAAATTTTGCATGTAGTTATAAATCAAACCAGAAAAAATCTCGCGCAAGCCAATTTTTTAATTTTTCAATCTTGCAATTTTTCAATTCCTTAAAAACTCCGTTTTCAACATCGGGCAAATTTTGTATCGTTCATCACGCGTATCTAAATACAAAGCATCAAGCGTTTCGTACACTTCCTTTATGCCCATTTCTTTTGCCCACTGGAAAGGACCTTTCGGATAATTAGTGCCGAGTTTCATGCTTTCATCAATATCTTCGGCAGTGGCGGTTCCTTCCTGCAAAGTATAATACGCTTCGTTAATGATCATACAAACTATGCGCGGAGAAACCATTCCTACACGATCGTTTACAAAGTGATAATCCCAGTTTAAAGATTCAAAAAAATCACCCAAAGCCCCTATTTCACTTTCCTTATATGCAGAAACTTCAGCTTTGTTGCGCCCAAGAAAAGTTGGCAGAGCATTGATTCCGGCCAAGATACATTCTACATCGTTACCAAAATAAGAAGCCATTTCCGCGAGTTGTTTTTTAACGGCGCTCACCACAACTATTTTTCCGCTGAGGCTTAAATAGGCTTCCAGGTTCTCCGGGTTTTCATCAAGGTTCAGATCAAAAACTGCATCGTATTTCTTGAAATCGATATGTTTAAAATCTGCATCCAGATCGAAATAATCAGCTTCAACATTTTCATTAAAACGGCTTTTCAGTTCGGGAGTGCGGGTAGAATCTCCTATAACAAGTATTTTCATAGCAGGCAATATATGGTACAAAAGTAAGGCATTTGCAGGCAAGGCGCCTAAATTTGCGGGTTCAATTATGAGCAAAACCTGCTAAAAAGGGTTAAAAACTATATAATGGCTTTAACCAGACTGTATCATAAAGTTTTAATTTGGCGAAAGAGGCACATCAGCAATAAGCATTTTATTCTTATAATGTCTGTGCTGGTTGGCATTTGCGGCGGCCTGGCGGCAGTGATTATGAAAAGCGGTGTGCATTATGTGCAGCATTTGTTAACACTTGGTATATCAGCGCGTTACCACAGCTATTTATTCTTTATTTATCCGCTCATCGGCATCATGCTCACTGTGCTTTACAAAGTAGCTTTCAAGATGGCGCATTTCGGTCACGGTATGGCGAATTTATTGCTTACTATTTCTAAAAAAGGCAGTCGGGTAGAGCGTGAAAAAATGTACTCGCATATTGTAAGTGCTTCGCTGACAGTAGGTTTTGGCGGCTCTGTAGGTTTGGAAGCACCAATTGTTACCACCGGCGCGGCTATTGGCTCAAACCTGGGAAGCTTGTTTCACCTGGGCTATAAAAAACGTACTTTGCTGATTGGTTGTGGCGTGGCGGCAGGCATTGGCGGTATTTTCAACGCGCCCATTGCCGGTTTAATTTTTTGTATCGAGGTTTTGATGCTGGAATTAAGTGTTCCTGCATTTGTACCGCTGCTTATTTCCGGCGTTACGGGAACCATTATTTCGCGCTACATTATGGGTTCCGATATTCTTTTCAACTTCGCCATAAACGATGATTTCTTTAACCGCGAAATACCTTTTTACATACTTTTAGGCGCTATTACGGGCAGCCTTTCCATCTATTTCCTGCGGAATTTTAACCGCACGGTAGATGTCACTCATAAAATTAAAGACAGTTTTTTACGTGCGCTGATCGGCGGCCTGGTTTTAGGCTTCCTTATCTTTCTTTTTCCGCCTTTATATGGCGAGGGTTATTCTTCCATAAAAGATATTTTAAGCGGAAACGCGGAAAACCTGCTCAGCAAAAGCCTTATTACAGATTTTATAACCGGCGAATGGATTTTGATGGCTTTTGTGGCATTGATTATCATGGTGAAGGCCTTTGCCTCAGCTATTACAGTTGGTTCCGGAGGTAATGGCGGTACTTTTGCGCCATCTCTTTTTACAGGCGGATTAATTGGTTTCTTTGTTTCGCATGGTATTAATCTCCTGGGTATTCTGCCTTTCCAACTGTCTGAAAGCTCATTTGTGCTGGTTGGTATGGCGGGCATGCTCAGCGGTGTTTTGCATGCGCCATTAACAGCTATTTTCTTAATTGCAGAAGTTACAAACGGCTATTTTCTCATTATTCCTTTGATGCTGGTTTCCGCCATTTCATTTTTTACTTCATCATATTTCGAACCGCACTCGGTATATCTCAAGCAATTAGCCAATCTCGGTCATGTACATTATCACGATAGAGACAGGAGGGTTTTAACCATTCTGAAGCTGAAGAAATTGCTGGAAAAAGATCTTGTTTCTGTAAAACCGGATGGCACTTTAAAAGACCTGGTGGAAGCAGTTTCCCGCTCAAAACGCAATATTTTTCCTGTTATAGACAAAAACAATAAACTGGAAGGCATTATACAGCTAGATGATATCCGCCACATTATGTTTAATCCTGCTTTATACAACACAGTAAAGGTCAGGGAATTGATGCATCCGCCGGCTGATAATATTCTTATTAATGACAGCATGGAAGATGTAATGCAGAAATTTGACCGTACCGGCGCCTGGAACTTACCCGTTGTAGATAGTAACGGAATTTACATCGGCCTTATTTCCAAGTCTAAAATCTTCTCGCAATACCGCAACATGCTTAAAAAAGAAGCCAAATCGCATACAGATGTTGTGGAATGAGAAATTTAATTACGAATTAACAATTACGAATTACGAATGCCTCATCGCGGCAAAAATTTGACGAAATGCAGTCATTCAAAATTATAATTCAATGTCGTTTTGCAACCTAGGGTTTTACCCCAGGCTGGGTTATTACGCCCCTTCAGGGCTAAATTCGACATAAACAGATATTTTGAGATATGAATAAATAAGCAAATCAAAAATCTGTCAAAATATTTCAGCCTGAATTCAATGCATTGGAACGGCCTTAAATTATAAGCGTTAAGAAAATAGTTTTAAAGCATATATGATGTGTTTGAAAAATGCTTTAAACCTGAATATTTGTTGAAATAACTTACGGAGCAACCCGCAGAGCCAACGCTATAGAACAATTACAGATACAAGAACTAGCGGTTCGGGTTGCGGGTGAGAAATGCTTTAAAACTATTTTTAGCGCAATAATTTACAGCCTTGATTTTTTCCTCCTTTTTTATCAAGAAAAAAGGAGAAGCCTGCCCGGCTTCAGAGGGCAAACTGGAATTGGAAATTTAATATTGAAAATTATGAATCACTTGAAAAATCCTCAACTAAACGGTATCAAGTCATCAATTGCAAATCACCATTAATTCCATAAATCACCTAATCAAAAAATGCTTTAAAACCTGAGCTGTGATACTTATAATCCTGTTCATCCAAAAATCCAGTAAATCTTAATTCAGAATAGATACAAAGCAAGCCTGCAATTTAACTTTTTCCGCCACTATTTTAGCCGTATTTTTGTTCTGAATTTCATTACCCAAAGCATTTTCAGCGATAGGTATATATGGATTTTTGCTTTGCTATTTTGATAATTGATAACTGACCATTGATCATTGATAAAAATGGATATTTTCACTTCGCCCAACACACAAAAACTTACACCGGAAACCGCGTTAAAGCAATACTTCGGCTACGATAAATTCCGGCCCATGCAGCGCGATATTATCCTGGCTGTTATGGATAAAAAAGATGTGTTGGTATTGATGCCGACAGGCGGTGGAAAATCGGTTTGTTACCAGGTTCCGGCTATTGTTCTGGATGGAATTACCATCGTGGTTTCGCCATTAATTGCGCTGATGAAAGACCAGGTTGAAGCGCTGAGAATTAATGGTGTGGAAGCGGCTTTTATCAACTCCTCTCAAACATCGAAACAACAAATAGAAATAGAGCGGAAATGCCAGAACGGCGAGCTGAAACTCATATATGTAAGTCCGGAAAAATTGTTCAGCGATGGTTTCCAGTGGCTGATGCAAAGGATGAAAATAAGCCTTTTTGCTATTGATGAAGCACATTGTATCTCTTTCTGGGGACATGATTTCCGCCCGGAATACACGCAGCTCAAAATGCTTAAAAAGAAATTCCCGCAGGTTCCGATAATCGCTTTAACGGCCACTGCCGATAGAATTACGCGCCGCGATATCATCAACCAGTTAGCGCTTCCCAGCCCAGAAATATTTATTGCTTCTTTCGATCGTCCAAACCTTAGCCTTTCTGTAAAGCCCGGATTGAAGCGGATGAAGCAGATAGAAACTTTCCTGGATGAACACCCAAACCAACCCGGAATAATTTATTGCCTGAGCCGTAAAACCACAGAAAGCACAGCTGAAAAGCTTCGTAACCAAGGCTATTTAGCGCAGGCTTACCATGCAGGATTAAGCAATGAAGAACGCGCGCGAACCCAGGACGCATTTCTGAAAGATGATATACAGATTGTTTGCGCCACCATTGCTTTCGGGATGGGAATTGACAAGAGCAATGTGCGCTGGGTTCTGCATCATAATTTACCCAAAAATATAGAGAGTTATTACCAGGAAATTGGCCGTAGCGGCCGTGATGGCGCGCCTGCAGAAGCTGTTTTGTTTTATACTTTCAGCGATGTTGCCATGCAGCAGGATATGCTAAAGGATTTGCCGGACGCGCAACGCGAATTGCAGGAAGCCAAGCTGGAACGTTTGCAGCAATATGCCGAAGCGGTTTTTTGCCGCAGGAAGGTTTTATTAAGCTATTTCAACGAGGATTATAGCCATGAATGCGGCAATTGCGATAACTGCCGCGAGCCGCGTAAAGTGGTTGATGCCACTTTATACGCGCAAAAAGCACTCAGCGCTGTGGCAAGAATGGGCGAAAGAGGCAGCTTAAATGTGCTGATAGATGTATTGCGCGGTGCCAGAAACCAGGCTGTTGTAAGTCGTGGTTTCGACCAGATAAAAACATTTGGATTGGGCCGTGAGCTGAAACCTTTGGAGTGGCGCGAATACATTCAGCAGATGATAAATATTGGTATCCTGGATGTTGCGTATGATGAAGGCCATCATTTAAAACTAAACGAACGTAGTAAGAAGGTTTTATTTGAAGGAGAGCCTGTTATGCTTGCTGAGCCGCATATCTTCGTATCGAAAAAAATGCCTCAGGAAGCAGAAATTGCCGTACCAAAAGTAAGCAAGCGCGAAGCACAGGCCGAAGAATTATTCGAGCGTTTGCGCAGGCTGCGTAAAACCATTGCCGACCGCGAAGGATTGCCGCCATACATTGTTTTTAACGATACTACTTTGCAGGAAATGTCGAAAGAAAAGCCTGTAACACAAGATGCTATGCTAAAGATAAGTGGTGTAGGCTTGAATAAATTCGATATGTACGGAAATGAGTTCATCGGCGAAATTCAATCGTATTTAGGCGTAAAAGCAGAAAGCGGCGAGAAATTCAAAGGTTCTACGCATTTAGTAACTTTAGATCTGCTGAAAAAAGGTTTCGATCCGGAAGATATTTCCAAGCAGCGCCAATTATCTTTAACTACAATTTATTCGCACATCGCATCGCTTTATGAAGGCGGCCATGATATTGACCTCACGAATTACGTTACACCGAATGAGCGCGATAAGATTCTGGAAGCTATTGTTTTGCTGGGCGAAAAAGCCAAATTAAAAGAGTTGTTTGATGCATTGGAAGGTCAGTTCGATTTCTTCAAAATTCGACTTACCATTGCGTATTACAACAAACACAGAGAAAATTAAAAATTAAAAATGAAGAATTAAATATGGTCTTTGTCACGGAAGTTTCTGAATCAGGATTAATTTGATTTAATGATTTACATGATTTTAGCAATCCGGCAAATCCTGTAATCTTGTAAATCATGATTCAGACAGGCTAAATCATTTTTTGGCAACGTGATATATGGGATGAAGATCAGATGTGAAGAATATTCGCATCGCGACATTGATCATTGTTTATTGATAATTGATCATTGTAAATTGAGCCAATATGTAAAAAAGCCGGCTGTATGATGGCCGGCTCTTTTTAGTATAAAGTATTAAAGTATGTGTTAGAACATACAAATATTGTTCCGCTTTTTATTTTTTCAGTTTATTTTTCTTTACCATTTTCTTCTCGGCTTTCAGCCGTTCCTTTTCCTCTTTACGTGCCTGTTTTTCAGCCTGTTTGTCGGTTTGCTTACCGTTCTTTTTGCCTGAAATTTCCTGTGCGCCACCGCCATTCATTTCCTGAACTGTTGCCGCCCTGTCTTTACCGAAATTCCTGTCAGGATAATTTTTACTGTTAGATTTTGGATTGTATTTTTTCTCCTGCTTCGGTTTATCGCCTTCATTTACATCCTGGCCAAATGCGCCATTAGAAAAAAACACCGCCAATCCTAAACTTGTAACAAAGAGTAAATTTTTCATAATTGATTCGTTTTATAAACCTTGTATTACGAAAAGTATGCCAATTGTTTTTACAGAGTTGTGATCAAGGAACAAAGAGTAAAGAATCAATGCAAATAATAATTATGAATGCTTTCGATGAACTTATGCGTACAATAATCTACCGCGAAACTCAGGAACTGGCCTGCCCATCATTTTAGCGGTATCTATCCACTCATTAATCACAACCTGTGCATTCTCAACTGCTTCTGTGTACGATTTGCCATCTGCCATACAACCGCTCAGCTCCGGAACTTCCACAATAAAGCAATTATCCTCTTTGCTCCAGTAAATTATCAGTTAGTATTTATAATTATTTTCCATCTAATTCCAGTTTACCCATTTCTAACTAATATTATAGGTGGATGATCTCCCCTTTCGGAATCGCATCAATAAGCTTTTGTGTATATGGGTTTTGGGGATGATGATAGATCTGTTCTGCATCGCCCATTTCTTCAATTTTGCCGGCATTCATCACCACCATTCTGTCGCTCATAAATTTCACCACACTTAAATCGTGCGAAATAAAAATATATGTGAGGCCAAGTTCATCTCGCAATTCATTCAAAAGGTTTAAAACCTGCGCCTGTACAGAAACATCCAAAGCAGAGACAGATTCATCGCAAATGATAAACTTAGGATTTACGGCCAGCGCCCGTGCAATAGAAATGCGTTGCCTTTGGCCACCGCTGAATTCGTGCGGATAACGGTTATAAACTTTACTTGGCAAACCAACTCTATCCAGCAATTCTAAAACTTTTGTTTTGCGTGCCTTATCATTTTCATGTAATTTGTGAACCTGCATTGGCTCTAAAATGGCGTTGCCAATCGTCATCCGCGGATTTAAGCTGCTGTATGGGTCCTGGAAAATGATCTGTAAATGTTTACGCATTTTGCGCAGTTCGCTGTTTCCTAAAGCACGGATATCTTGGCCATCGAATAAAATATTGCCGGATGTTGGTTCAATTAAACGCAAAATGCTACGGCCCAAAGTAGTTTTTCCGCAGCCGCTTTCGCCAACCAAACCCAATACTTCGCCGGGAAAAACATCGAAACTAACATCATCAACCGCTTTTACATAGCCTGTAACTTTACCAAAAATACCTTTGCGAATGGGGAAATAGGTTTGCAGATTCTGTACCTGTAAAATAGGTTGTTGCGCGTATAATTTCTCCCTGCGTTTTTCTTCCGTTCCAAGCGGCATTTCCAGCTCCCGGATAACTTCTGCAACACTTCTTTTCGCTTCCACAAGATTCCCGGAGTTATCTACTTCCATGAAATCTTTAATAGTTGGTAAAGCGCACAATTTCCTGTCCAATGGTGGCCGGCAAGCCAATAAACCTTTTGTATATGGATGTTTGGGATTAGCGAATATTTCCTGAACCGTTCCCTGCTCTACAATCTTGCCTTTGTACATAACCAGCACGCGATCAGCAATTTCCGCAATTACGCCAAGATCGTGGGTAATAAACATCATGCTCATCTGGCGCTCCGTTTGTAATTTTTTAAGCAGTTGCAGAATGGTTTTTTGTACGGTTACATCAAGCGCGGTTGTTGGTTCATCGGCAATCAATATATTCGGCTGGCAGCTGATGGCCATGGCGATCATAACACGCTGTTTCTGGCCGCCGCTGAGCTGGTGCGGATAAGAATCGATCATCTGTTCCGGCCTTGGCAACTGAACTTCGTTAAATAAAGCCAAAGTTCGTGCTCTTGCTTCTCTTTTGCTTACTTTTTGATGCAGAATGATCGCTTCCATCACCTGGTCGCCGCAGGTGTAAACCGGGTTTAGCGAAGTCATGGGTTCCTGGAAGATCATGGCAATTTCATTTCCACGAAACTGGCGCATTTCTTTTATGGGAATTTTCAGCAGATCGAGCTCACCTTTTTGACGGGAATTATAGATAATTTCTCCCTTTTCTATTCTACCCGGTGGATCTGCAATCAATCGCATAATACTGAGCGAAGTAACCGATTTGCCCGAGCCGCTTTCACCTACAATTCCCAATGTTTCACCGGGTTGCAAATGGAAACTGATATCATCAATAGCACGAACTTCACCTTCTTCCGAAGAAAAAACAGTGCTGAGATTGCGGACTTGTAAAACTGGCTTTTGCGAAGATTCCATGAAAAGCAAAGTTAATCAAATAGAATTTTGAATGCTGAATGTTGAGTGTTGAATTTTGAATGAAGGCCGTGAAGCATTTTTTGGATTAGTTATATATGGAAGTTTATATCAAGTACACTGAATGCTGATTTGTGTACTGAAAAATTTAATTCAATTTTAACCTGTTAATTTTCACGGATTTCAAA
>DAIUCM010000105.1:0-14473 GCA_036846145.1 Bacteroidota bacterium | reverse complement strand
CACAACAGTAAGAAGAACAGTAGTTGTTATGGATAGGATAGCACCGGTTATTACATTGAATGGTGAGCCAGGCATAAACATTTGCCGCTGGGCGCCATATACCGATGCAGGTGCAACGGTAACCGATAATTTCTATGGCCAGAATGATATCACTGTAACCCAGGAAGGAAGCTTTTTAAATGAGGGCACTGCGCTAGTAGGCCTTTATAACCTGAGGTACAAAGCGGTAGATGCTTCAGGCAATGTTAGCTACTCGGAATGGAGGAGCATTAATGTTACTAACCCTTACGAGTTCCCATGTGAAACTAATGTAAGTGTAGGTTCGGAGCTGAGCATAGACAAACTGGTAAATGTATATCCGAATCCTAATACAGGTAAGTTTACAGTAGAGGCTAATCTGCCGGCAAATGAGCAGGTAAGAATAAGCGTTACAAACCTGTTAGGCCAGGAAGTAGCAGTTATCTCTAACGGTGCACTAAACCAGCATACTTTCCAGGTAGATATTTCTAACCAGAAAGCAGGCGTTTACTTGCTGAACATTAAGACGAATAACCAAACTACTACCAAGCGTATTGTAGTGACTAAATAATTAAATTAATAATTATTTTATACAGCAAAGCCCTGTACCTTAGCCGGTGCAGGGCTTTGTTTTTACAGGCAAAGCATTTTTCAGCCTAACCTTATATAGGAAAAAATAATATTTAAATATTGAATAAGATGGATACGTTACTTTTTCTGCTTTACGAAATTAAATTTTTGATACTCTTCTGTTTATCTCAAATAACTTCGTAATTTTATATAATTAAATAAGGTAAGTATTGGTTTTAGTTTGGTTTAAAACTTTAATGTTTGGATCATATGTGGTTTGGGCTTGGTAGCAGGTTTTTTATCCGGAGATTATATGCAGTAATATTCTTTATACAACTTTTGACCGGTAATGCCTACTCGCAGCATTTTAATGTAGATGAGGAAACCGGTAAGTTTTCAATTTCTAAAGTTATTTTCCTTGATAGTTTATCAAAATCCGAAATATTTAACAGGGCTGGCAAATGGCTCGATACCAGCAACGAGGCAAAAGTTATACTTAGCCGCATTGTTGATGAAAACAGCGGTAAATATGTTTGCGAAATCAGCAAGAATATGCAACTATCAATCAAAGGCAAAGAAAATAATGCTAAGCTGAACTTTACTTTTATAATTGAAGTTATTGGCGGGCGATGCAGGTATGAGTTTACTGATTTGGTTTTTGACGACGGCGCTGTAAAAGCAGAAAAAAAGTTTAAAAGCCGGGACCTGAATAAAGAAGAGCTACTGTATCTGAACAAAACAAAAAGAATTATAACGGCTTTGGAAAACAGCCTTATAGCAGCAATGTCCGGTAACAACAGCGATATAATTGTAAGGAAATATCAACGTAAATAGCACCTGTTTTTTTAACTTTGCATATATACAAACCTCAAAAAATGCTTACGGCAAAAGCTGTTTCCAGTTATTCAAAATAAATTACAAATCATCTTATAACAGCTACTATGCGCTTACTTAACACAGTTTTAAAGCAACAAAATTTACTTTTATTTGCCTTTATCTTTTTCTTTACAAGTAATGTTTCCGCGCAGGAGCATTTGCCTAAAGATGAGCAAACAGGTAAATATTTCTACTCTAAAGTTATTTTTGTTGATAGTACCGGCAAAGATGAGCTTTTCAGGCGGGCGCATAAGTGGTTTAACAATCATTTCGAAACGGAAGATACTGCGCTTAAAGTAGTTGACGGGCTTGCGGGGCAAATATCAGGCAACGGTACCACAAAACTGCTTATCAAGAACAAAGGTTTTGAATCGGAAGTGCCCATGTATTTTACGCTGAACGTTTTTGTAAAAGGCAATCGTTGCAAGTTTGAATTTACCGATATTGTATATAAACCAAAAGGTACCTCGTTTACTGCCGAAAAGAAATTTAACTCGGGCAAGCTGAACGCTACTGAGATGCAGTACCTGAATAAAACGAAAAAAGCTTTTATTACTTTCGAGAAAACACTCGTTAGCGCTATGACAGATAATAGTGAAGCGCCGGTGGTGAAAAAATTTCAGCTGAAAAAAATGTAGCTTAGCGGCATATATCATACTCACCAAAAATGCTTTGATACGTTTGGCGCTTTAAAATTGAAAATGCCTTTGTAAAGCCAACCTTACATATATATAATTGGTTGAAAATGGTTTGATACAATTATTCATTTTTACCAATGTATGGTTAAAGCATCGTACTCGTTAGAATGAGGATTTTTGTTTAAATCGTCCTCCTTTCCGACGAATATTTGCGGGATTTGTATTTTAAACGCATGTTGATTTAATAAAATAAATTCCACGCGCATTATAAACGCGCTTCTCAGTCATCCTCCTTATGAATAAGGACGATCTACCCAAAAATCCTCTTAAAATTATCCAGCAAAATTCCGGTAGCAATGGCAGCATTTAAAGATTCCGCTTCACCAAATCTGGGGATACGGACGCCATATGTGGCTTTGGCTAAAAGTGCTTCGCTCAAGCCGGCAGATTCATTTCCAATTAATAAAATTCCCGGTGGTTTGGCTTCCAAAGTATGAATATCAACATTTCCTGCTGGTGTTGCCGCGTAAGAATTAACCGGGTTTGCATCCAGCAAAGCAGATAAATCGATATAATAAATTTTTACGCGGGCGATACTTCCCATGGTTGCCTGCACAGTTTTCGCGTTATAAATATCTACACAATTATGGGTGCAAAAAACCTGTTCCAGGCCGTACCAATCTGCCAGGCGAATAATGGTGCCGAGGTTTCCCGGATCGCGAATGGCTTCCAAACCAAGGCTCAAACCATTTTTTGCCAAAGGTATATATGGAGTTGGCTCAGGAATTTGAACAAGCAGCAAAACCGGCGATGGTGTTGAGAGGTAACTTATACTTTTCATTTCCCGCTCGCCAACTTCGTGAACCTGATTTGCGTCTAAGGTTTTAAACAACGCGGCATTTGTATTCAGCCAGCTTTCGGTAGCATATAAATTAATTACTTTTAGGGATGACAGTAAAATTTCCTGCGCTATTTTTGCACCTTCAGCAACAAACATCTGGTGTTCTTTGCGGAACTTTTTCTGCTCGAGCGATGAAATTAATCTGATCTGCGGTTTTGAAAGCATTTTTTACGAAAGCTAAATATGGGTTTATTATAACGGCACTGCTGGCTTCGGTGTTGTTCATACAATCCTGCAGCGTACGTAAACATATACCGGCAGACAGCTATTTACTCAGCAAAGTTAAAATTAAGGGCGAACCTTCCGCCTATTCCGATGATGTTTATGCGTTACTGAAGCAAAAGCCCAATAAAAAAATATTAGGATCGTTCCGGCTTAACATGTGGAGCTACCTTGTGGCCAATAAATCGCGGATGAAACGGCGGCGTGAAAGGAAACTGAAAACACTGCTGAGCCAGCTGGCCGAGGAACGCAAGCAGCTGGCAGCTTTGGCCGCAGATGAAGATATTAAAAAACGCGAGAACCAGGAATACAAGGTAATAAACCTGGAGAACAAAGTAGATAAACAACGGGAAAAGGTAAACAACCTCACGCGCGGGGTTTTCGAAGCGCCTGTTTTGCTCGATACGTTTCTCGCATCGGCATCTGCCTCGCAAATAGAAGCTTACTTGTTCAACAAAGGTTATTTCCGCAACAATGTAACTGCCGAAACCAGGCTCGGAACACATGCAGGCCGGTTTATTAACCGTGTAAAACGCGGCGTAGGGCTAAAGGAAAGAAAACTGACAAAAGCCGTTTTAACTTACAGGGTGAAGCAAGGTAACCGTGTTCGGATTAACGATATCGAATACCTTATTTACGACAGCACACTTGCGCCGCTGGTGATAACCGATTCGCTACGAAGAGAAATAAAAACCGGCAGGCCTTATGACGGTGATGACCTTGCGCGGGAGAGAGAGCGCTTGTACAATGTTTTCCGCAACAGCGGTTATTTCAATTTCAGCCGCGAGTATATTTATTATGGGCTCGATTCGGCTTTAGGCGGCAACATAGTTGATGTTTATATGGGCATTGCCAATCCGCCGAACCGAAACCGTCACCGGATTTACAGGTTCGATAAAATATATGTAGAATCTGAATATTACCTGGGCGATTCAACCAGTAAAGATACAACCTTTACAAACGGCTATTTTTTTATTACCAACCAGCCGCATGTTAAACCGTCCATCCTCAGCGATTTTATATTCCTGCATTCAGGCGATATATTCCGCTTAACCGATTACCAGACTACTTTAACCAGGCTGTCGCAGCTTAATCTCTTCAGGTTTGTAGATGTGCAATTCCAGTTAGATACCATTGGCCGTAAAGATACCGGTTTGCTGAATGCGCATATCAGGCTTACACCCTTAAAAAGGCAGGAATATAACACAAATTTAGAGTTTAATTATACCGATGAAAGCCAGGCACAGATCATCAATAACCGTTCTCTTGGTATATCGGGCAGTATAGTTTATAAGAACAAGAATATTGCGCGAAGCGGTTTACAGCTCGAAATTCGTCCGCGAGCGGCAATTGAAGTGCCCATTACAGTGCTGCATGGGGTAAGAATGCCCAATTTCGAATACGGCATCAGCAATTCAATAATTTTTCCGCAGTTGCTGCTTCCCTGGAAAGTAAAGGATAAAACCTTACGGCTTGCATCCAGAACTTCGCTGAACCTTAATTTTATATTTGAGGAGAATTATTATTTCAGCCGAACTACGCTTAACACTAACCTTACTTACCAGTGGACCAAAGGCCGTTTCACCCATTTCTTTACACCTACCGAAATAAACCTTGTTAACACCGGCTTTAATAACGCCGATTTTGAAAACCTCGTTAAAAGCACCGGCGATCCTTTGCTCATTAACCTGTTCGACCAGCATATTATTACCGATATGCGGCACACAATAGTTTATGGCCAGCAGCCGCTCACAACTGTAACCAGGCCATACTGGTTTATACGAAATTCAATCGAAACCGGTGGCAATATTCTGCAGGCTGCTTCGCTACTGGAAGATAACAGCGCTGATACAGGATTTGTAAAAAATATACTGGGCATAAATTATTATTCATACCTGCGCGATGAATTTGACATAAGGTTTTACATGCCCGTTTGGCGCGAGAACAATTTGGCCTTACGTGGATTGGTAGGCTTTGGTTTGCCCATTTGGGAATCGAACATGCTGCCTTTTGAGCGAAGATTTTATGCAGGTGGCGCTAACAGCATGCGAGCCTGGCGATTGCGTGAATTAGGCCCTGGCGTTTATAAAGATAAAACCGGCATTGCTTTCGATAAATCGGGCGATTTGCGTATGGAAGGTAATGTGGAATTCCGTTTCCCTTTGTATGGCTTGTTTAAAAGCGCTTTGTTTATTGATGCCGGTAACGTTTGGACCTACAAGGAAGACAAAGCCAGGCCCGGCGCAAAGTTTGAGCTTAATGAATTTTACAGGCAGTTTGCGGTTGCTGGCGGTTTGGGCTTACGTTTCGACTTTACATTCTTTGTTTTAAGGCTGGATCTTGCCGTGCCGGTTCGCGATCCTTCGCAGAATAAAGGCGAACGTATTGTGATTGGAAATATCAACAGCTTACCCTGGCTCAGCGGCAATACTCAATTGCATCTTGGCATTGGCTACCCGTTTTAACATTTTTATGGTTCTTTGTTTGTAAGTATTCCTAAGCTTCTGGTTTTTTTGCTAATTTGTAACAACAATCCTGTTTTTCATTCTCCATTTTTCTTTTAAAGAAACTTCTGTGAATCATTTACACGCACAAATATTTAATTTCCATATATAAAGTACCCGAAAAATGCTTCAGGCAGCTAAATTTGCCACTCAATTTGTAGCCTATGAAAATCCTGGTATTCGGCGCTGGACGAAGCGCATTCTACACTATTCAATACCTTTTGCAGCATGCTTCGTCAAACCAATGGACAGTTACAGTTGCCGATGCCGATATTAAAAATATAGAACTTTGTACGCAAGGCTATAATAATGCCTCAACGCATATTGCCGATGTACACAATACTGCGGAAAGGAAGCAGCTTATTGATAGTCAGGATATTGTAATTTCGCTATTGCCGGCAAGGTTTCATATACTTGTGGCGGAAGATTGCCTGCAGCTTGGCGTACATTTAATTACACCATCTTATATTACGCCCGAAATACAGGCCATGCACACCGATGCAGAAACAAAAGGCCTTTATTTTATAAATGAATTGGGGCTGGATCCGGGAATTGATCACATGAGCGCCATGCAAATTATTGATAACCTGCATAGTAAAGGCGCTGAGATAAGCAGTTTTAAATCTTATTGCGGAGGTTTAATTGCATTGGAAGATGATACAAATCCATGGCATTATAAATTCAGCTGGAATCCTTATAACGTAATTCGTGCCGGTAGCGATGGTGCGCTTTGCCGTATAAATAACCAGCATAAATATATTCCTTATAGCAGGTTGTTCGCTGAAACAGAGGCGTTTGAAATAAATGGTGAGCAGTTTGAAGGTTACTACAACCGGAACTCGGAACGTTATCTGGAACTCTACAAATTACAGCATGCGGAAACCTTTGTACGCGGAACTTTGCGCTATCCTGATTATTGCCGTAACTGGAATGCGCTTGTAAATCTTGGTGTAACAAACGATTCAATTGCAGTAACCAATCACAGTAAAATCAGCTGGCAGCAATATTTCCATAGCTTTATGCCCACTGAAGGAAAGGAATCAAAAGCACTTTCATATATACTTGCCGATAAAAATACTTCAAACGCTATAGAATGGTTATGGCAAAATACTAAAACGAATGTTCCCGAAACCGCAACACCAGCACAGGCACTGCAAACCTTGCTGGAGGAGAAGTTTCTTTTACAACCGGATGATAAAGACCGTGTTGTAATGATTCACGAATTCATATATACGCTCGGCGAAAAATGCTTCCGGTTAAAATCCTGGCTCGATATTACCGGCGAAAACAGTTTAAAAACGGCCATGGCCAAAACGGTTGGCCTGCCGCTGGCGCTTGCAGCGGAACTTATCGCACACAAAAAGCTGAAAACCAAAGGCGTAATAATGCCAACACTACCCGAAGTTTATGAACCTTCGCTGCAGCGTTTACAGGCAGAAGGCATTGTTTTTCATGAGCTGGAAGAAGAGATAAGCAAGAATTCAGGTTGCGGAACGCCTTAAAATTCGTATTTTGCGAGGGCAAATCTGCTTCTGACGTGCCATTACACAAAAAGATCCGCCGTAGAATATCATATCTTCCAACATTTTTCAGCATTAGCCTTGTGCTTTTCCTGTTAGGTGTTTTTGGATGGTTTGTGCTGAATGTGAACACGTTGAAGGAAGAAGTGCGTGAAAATGTACCATTGCGCTTACTACTGAAGGAAGAAGTGCAGCAGAAAGAAATCAACCAGCTTATTAAAAATCTGCAGGCAAAACCACAGGTAAAAAAAGCAGCTTACATTAGTAAAGAAGAAGGCCTGAAGCTGATGCGTGATGAATATGATGTTAACGCTGAGGAAATTATGGGCTATAACCCGCTTCCTAATGCGATTGATGTGGTTTTTAAAGCGGACTATATTCACCCCGATAGTTTAATGGCATTTAAAGCAGCCATGGAAGAGCATATTGCCGTACGTGAGGTATATTACAGCAAGCTCCTTGTGCAGGATATCGATAAAAATATACGCCTTGTGGGTGTGGTAGTGCTTACGTTTGCCCTGCTGATGGGCGCTGTAAGTATTGCGCTGATTAATAACACCATAAGATTAACTTTATACGCCAAGCGCTTCCTTATTAAAAGCATGCAGCTGGTTGGCGCAACACGCAGCTTTATACGTAAACCCTTTATTTTAAGAGGGCTGCTGCTTGGTTTTGCAAGCGGTGTTTTTGCTGTGCTGCTGCTGGTGCTAAGCCTGTATGTTTTTACAGCGTATTTCCCCGAATTGAAATTATTACAGGATTTTACACAACTTAGCCTTTTACTTGCGTGTATAGTAGTTTTAGGTATGTTTATAAGCGGTTTAAGCAGTTATTTCGCAATAAACAAATATCTTAAGATGAAACTCGACGACTTATTTTAACTTTGCATATTATGAAAAGACCATCAGCTGAAAAAAATACAATGGCCAGTGAGAACGAACTGGCACTGGGCAAGCAGAATTACATTTTAATGCTTGTAGGATTCGGAATAATTATCCTCGGTTTTATACTGATGATCGGCGACGAAGATATTTACGATTTCAGGAAAACCGTTCTGGCTACCATTGTGGTAATTTTTGGTTTCCTGTTCGAGATTTATGCCATAATGAAAAGGCCTAAGAACAATAACAATATAACCGTTGAATAATCTCTGCGCGGCGAATTAAATAAAACCGTTTTTTTCAGGCTGTACAATATTTGCGGCATGTGCATTTTTTTTGCCTGCCGCATGTAAAACCCGTTTAACATGCGTAAAAAAGAAGATTTTGATTTTGTGAAGGGAGAAATTTTGCTTGTTAACAAGCCGTTGGAGTGGTCTTCTTTTGACGCGGTAAGGAAACTGAAAAGGCTTGTTGGTGCAAAAATTGGTCATGCCGGAACACTGGATCCGCTGGCAACAGGACTTATAATTATGGGCACCGGCAGTAAAACCAAAGCCCTTACCGAACTGCAGAATCTGGATAAAGAATACACAGGCATATTTTTTCTAGGTGCTACAACGCCATCTTATGACAGAGAATCGGATGTAGATAAAACCTGGAACATTTCGCATATTCATCCAGAAGATATTTATAAGGCTGCTGAGCGTTTTGTGCCGGGCTATTCGCAGCTGCCGCCTATGTTTTCCGCCATTAAAATAGATGGTACACGCGCTTATAAACTGGCCCGCCGAGGAGAATCTGCCGATATTAAACCAAGAGATATCCGCATAGATGAATTTGAAATTACAGCTATTGATGGAAATCTCATCCACTTCAGGGTAGTTTGCAGCAAAGGAACATACATCCGCTCGCTGGCGAACGATTTTGGTGAACAGCTGGGTGTTGGTGCTTACCTGCATACACTTTGCCGCACACGCGTAGGTCAGTATAAATTGCAGGATGCGTGGGATTTACATGAACTTGCCCAGGTGCTGCACGAACGCAAAAACGCCTCTCTGCGCCATGAGAATATTTAATTCAATTACAGAAGTTGAGGGCTTTAAGGAAGCTGTATTAACCTTAGGCACTTTTGACGGTGTACATTTAGGTCATAAAAAAATCATTCAAAGGCTTGCGGAATTAGCGGCAGAAAAAGGCGGCGAAAGCGTATTATTAACCTTCTGGCCGCATCCGCGCATGGTAATACAAGGCGATGATAATTCCCTTAAGCTGTTAAATACCATTGAAGAAAAAACTTCGCTGCTTGCAAAAGCCGGACTACAAAACCTGATAATTGCCCCGTTTACACTTGATTTTTCGCGGATGAATTACCTTGAGTTTGTGCGTGAAATTCTGGTAAATACCCTGCAAACCAGGCATCTCATCATCGGGCACGATCATCATTTCGGAAAAAACCGCGAAGGCAGTTACGAGCAGCTGCTGGAATGTGCGCCCGCTTACGATTTTACGCTTGAACAGGTGCCCGCTTTTGAAATAGACAATGTAGCCATCAGCTCATCAAAAATAAGAACCGCGCTGCAGGAAGGCGATGTTGAAAAAGCAAACCATTTTTTAGGATATCCATATATGGCAAATGGCATTGTTGTAGAAGGAAAAAAGCGTGGCCGTGCGCTCGGTTTTCCAACTGCAAACATCCACATCCATGAAAAATACAAGCTTTTGCCGGCTGATGGCATATATATAGTTCGCGTAAAATGCTTTGACAAATACAAGAATGGCATGGCCAGCCTGGGTTATAACCCAACTTTTTCCGACACTGGTAAGACATTGGAAATCAATATATTTGACTTTGATAAGGATATTTACGGAGAAAAAATAGAGGTAGAATTTTTGGCATTTATAAGGAAAGAGGCTAAATTCGCAGAAGTACCTGCTTTAATAAAGCAAATTAATGCCGACAAAGCAGAGGCGTTAAAATTTTTTAATAAACATTAAAAAGAAGAAGTTTTGACGAAACGAAACAACGTTTTTACAATTATTACCGCTCTTACAATTTGCAGCTCGCTGTTCTTTAATAAAGTTTACGCTAATAATATTCTGGTAGATACTGCCAGGAATATGATTGACACCACCTCCGTAAATCCTTCGGAGATCTTTCAAAATGGTGAAAAGCACGATATGGCTAACATTCTGCCATATCATCACGAATATCTTTTATGGGATACTAATACCGTGCATCCATACCGCTTTGATGTGGCTAAAATGAGCGATACGGTTACCTTGCATTTAGCAGATCATGGCGATTGTGGTTATACCGCACCTGTTTCAGGTTATGTAACGTCAAATTTTGGTCCGCGTACACGTACCCGATACCATTATGGTATAGATCTTAAACTGGAAATCGGCGATACTGTAGTTTCAGCGTTCGATGGCATTGTACGCGTATCGCAATGGGTTGGCGCGTATGGCAATGTTGTGGTAGTACGGCATTATAACGGCCTCGAAACGGTTTATGGCCACCTCAGCAAACTTATTGTTTCTCCTGGCGATGTTGTACGTGCGGGGCAATTGATTGGCCTTGGTGGCAACACAGGGCGCTCAACAGGGCCGCATCTGCATTTTGAGGTTCGTTACCTTGGCAATGCCATTAACCCGAATGATATAATTGAGTTTAACGATTCATTAGGCCACAGCTTAAAAACCGATGTGCTTGCGGTAAGCAGCAATACATTCCAGTATTTATCGAAATTTAAAGCGGCAGGCGGTTATCGCGCGCCGGCCAATACAAGGTATTATACCGTTCGCCGTGGCGATACTTTATCGCACATTGCAGTTAGGAACAACACAACCATTAACAGGCTTTGCCAGCTGAATCATGTGTCAAGAGGCACAAAACTTAAGCCTGGCCAAAAGCTTAAAGTGAAATAAGGGTTAAAGATAAGAACAAAAAAGCCGGCATTCCGCCGGCTTTTTTGTTTTACACCTGGCACAACTTAAATCAGTGCTCTCTAAATTGTGTCGGTGTATTATAAAAGTCAATGTTTTTGTCAATAAATATATAGTTTTCTGAACCAGCTTATCTGCACGCTTTGGCTTAAAGGTTTTCAGAAGCGTCCATTAGTTTATACACGTAATATTTCTCGCTGTTTAAGATTAACTGAAGATGCCGCCTGCGTAATAAAGTATCGCTTACCATATAATCCACACCTTCATTTTTCAGTTCTATTAACCTGCTTTCAGGCATATTCCTGTAAAAAATACTGGCATTTTGCTCAGCTTTAAAGCCATATAAATGGTGCGCGGTATCCAGATTATAAACAAGATTCATTCGCCGGTACCATTCGCCAAGGTTGGCATTTTTCCTGGGTATGGTTTTATAGTCAGCATAAGAGCTTTGCCGGCTGTAATATTTATGTGCGTTGAAATTAAATGGAAGAATATAAGTTCCTTCCTGGCTCCAGTTTCTTATCTGCTGCGATATTTCAATTTCCTTATTTTGGTATTTTTGTTTGCCAATTTCATACGTATTGCCAAAAGGCAAAACCTGTGGTGCTGTAAAAACCAGGATAAATGTAATAATGCTGAAAGCTAATGCCACAAATTGAAAAACTTTGCCTGGTTGTAAATTAAGCTTAATGCGTTTTTCTCCAATAGCGGCCAGTGCAATCAACCCGAAGAAGTACGTCCACATGCTGGATCTGAACCATTGTGTAAGGCCTATTTCAACTACATGGTACCATTCAAGGCCAATATAATAAATTATGTAACCGATACATTGAATCAGCAGGAACCAGAAAATTGTTTTTTGCCGCTTAAAAAAATATAATAGGCCAGCAATAGTAAAAATGACTAAGGCAAACAGGCCGGTTTTTGAAAAATGAGAAGGAAGTGTGTGGTGCGGGTACCTGAGCTCAAAAAATATTCGGTAATACGCCTCGCTGCTAAGTGTTTTACCTTGATCAGAAGCCAGCAAGATCAGGTAAATGCCGGCTGTAAAAATATAAATTAATAAGCCTGCAAAAAATTGTTTCTGCGGAAGCATTTTTTTACTGATGCCTATATGCAGAATGTAACCGCCAAAAGTTAAAACAGCCACAAATAGCCCTATAAGCGGATGCATTAATGTGGCAACAGATAAAAGCAAAGCTGCTGTAACATGCTTATTATGAATGAAATAATAAAAGCCCCATACGCCCAAGGCATGCGAAACAGTATCAGATAAAAAGCTGTTGGCGTACATAGTTGCACCGCCGGGTAATTTACCGGCTGAAAATATCAGCAGCGCGGCAATAACAGCGTAACTGTAGAAGCGGTTTTTTATAAATCCTTCGCAGATCCTTAAAAGCCCGATAATCATTAAAACAGTAAACAGTAAATGGCCGGTAAAGCAAACCAACGCTAATGAAGAACTGAACAATGAAAGTAATGAACAGAAAAAGTATCGTTCATTAACCGGGTTTTCAGCCAGTTTCTGAATAAACAGATCTTCAGCGTAAAGCGTATTATCAGCGATTTTTAAAGCGTACGGAACAAATTCAGCATGATCACCTGTACCGAAAGCGTAGCCAAAGCGGATTATGAGCAGCGCCCAGAATCCAAATGCAATAATTATTTCGGAGAATTTTATTTTCAACGCCTTGCTTTACATTAGCATCCGTTATAAATTTAAATACCGGTATAATTAAAAGGTGTTATGGCCAGAAGCTCGTTTTTCAGCGTATCGTTAACTTCCAGCGAATGGATAAACTCTTCAAAATCAGCTTTTTTTAAGGCTCCTTTACCACGGCTGAATTGTTTCAGCTTTTCATACGGATGCGGGTAGTTTTCGCGCCTCAGCACTGTTTGTATGGCTTCCGCAACAACCGCCCAGTTGTCCTCAAGGTCGCGGGCAATTTTTTCTTCATTTACCAAAAGCTTGCCTAAACCTTTTAGTAAAGACTGGTAAGCAATTAAACTGTGCGCAAAGGGAACACCAGCATTTCTTAAAACGGTTGAATCGGTTAAATCCCGCTGTAAACGGCTTATTGGCAGCTTGTTGCTTAAGTGATCGAAAATGGCGTTGGCAAGGCCGAAATTACCTTCAGCATTCTCGAAATCTATAGGGTTAACCTTATGCGGCATTGCCGATGAGCCCACTTCGTTTTTATTAACGGTTTGCTTAAAGTAATCCATGGAAATATATGTCCATACATCCCTACAGAAATCTATAAGTATTACATTGATGCGCCGCAGGTTATCAAAAAGGTTGGAAAGGTCGTCGTAATGGTCAATCTGCGTGGTGAACTCATTCCGTACCAGGCCAAGGTAATTTTCCAGGAAATTATCGCCGAAATTTTTCCAGTTTATATTTGGATATGCCACGTTATGCGCGTTGAAATTACCGGTTGCGCCGCCAAATTTGCCATAGTGCTTTGCGCCTTTGAGTTGTTGCAGCTGTTTATCTAAACGGGCTACAAAAACCTGTATTTCCTTGCCTAAACGAGTAGGGGAGGCCGCCTGCCCGTGGGTTCTGGCCAGTAATGGAATGCCGGCCCAGGCTGAAGCATTTTCCTGCAGCTGCTTATATATGTTATCCAGCGCTGGTAAAATAATTTCGTGTATCGCAAGTTTTATGGAAAGCGGTATGGAAGTATTGTTAATATCCTGCGAAGTAAGGCCGAAATGAATAAATTCTGTAAAGTTTTGCAAACCTGCTTCTTCCCATTTTTCGCGCAGGAAATATTCAACAGCTTTAACATCGTGGTTAGTAATTTTTTCAATCTCCTTAATGCGTAAAGCGTCTTCTTCGGTAAAATTTTCGGCAATGGCCTCGAGCTTCTGAACACCATCTCCAGGGAAATTTGCCAGCTGCGGCAAAGGTATTTTAGTAAGCGCAATAAAATATTTCACTTCTACCAAAACCCTGTATTTTATAAGCCCGAACTCAGAGAAAAAGGGTGCGAGCGCATCTGTTTTTGATCTGTAGCGGCCATCTACCGGTGATATTGCTGTAAGCGTATTCAAAAGCATTTTTTGTGTATATGTTATATGGAATTGAAGCTGCAAAGGTGCGTAAAATTTTGCTTTGTTCTTTTATATTCCGGCTGCTACATATATTGTACCGCCGCAAAATGCTTTGGATTTATAAAATTTGAATAGTTATATTTCAATGTTGTTTAGTAAATGAAATTATTTTAACATTTCTGTGAGCCACAGACCTCGGAGCGCTGATTTTAGAATACTACTATAATTTAGATTCACTTTATAATTCTAAATTAATAAAATTTAAATGAGTATCCGTTTGTCAGTAAAATATGTAAATCAAACCTCTCCGGCTTTCAGCCACCTCTCCTTATCTAAGGAG
>DAIUCM010000104.1:0-14507 GCA_036846145.1 Bacteroidota bacterium | reverse complement strand
CCTTGAACTTTTGCTTCTTTTGGTTCAAGCCAAAAGAAGTTGCCTGCCCGGCAACAGAGGGCAGAAACGAGAATTGAAACACATATATTGAATTTACCGATACGTTTGAAAAATCTTTAACTAAACGACATTGAATAATAAATGGTAATTATTTACCATTGCTACACTTAGCATAACTGATAATTGTTAAAAAGCATTTTTTAGCTAAGTGATATATGTAGAAATTAAGAATAAAACTGAAAAGACTGTATAAGTGCCGGGATCGAGAATATTCTTTTATTCCCCGCAATAATTCACTTTTCTATTAAAATATAACAATGAAGAAAAACACGCTCCTTTTTATAATCATTTTCGTAATTATTGGCGGTATAGCCGTTTATTTTATGCTGGCTGATAGAAAAACCACGCTTAATGTAGATGCGCAGGATTTCGCTATAAAAGATACTTCAGAAATTCATAAAATAAAGCTTGCCGATAAAGCGGGAAATGTTTCTGTACTGGAGCGTAAATCGGGTGTATGGATGCTTAATAACAAGTTCAAGGCGCAGAAATCGCTTGTAAAAACATTGCTTGAAACCATGCGGCTGGTGCAGGTGAAAAACCCGGTGCCCTTAAACGCGCGCGATAATGTTATTAAAATTATGGCAACAACTGCTATAAAGGTTGATGTTTACGGCGCCAAAGATAATCTGCTCAAAAGCTATTACATAGGTGGTACAACGCCCGATGAGCTTGGTACTTTTATGCTGATGGAAAACGCAGCTGAGCCGTTTGTAACGCATATTCCCGGCTTTTTCGGCTATTTGAACAGCCGTTACATTACCAAGGAACGCGACTGGCGAAGCAGTGAGATTTACGCGCTTAATCCATCTGATATTAAAGAAATTACGGTGCGTTACCATATGGCGCCCGATGCATCTTTCAAGCTAAGGGTTAATGGTAATAATTTTTTTATAATGCCATTCCAGGGCGGGCAGGCCGAACAAAAGCTTAGCGAGCTTACTGCCAAACAATTACTGGCCAGTTACAGGAATATTACTTTCGAGCAGTTCCCGGATTTATCTGATCAGAAACGTGATTCAATACTTTCATCCAGGCCGCTGATCACCGTAAATGTATATGCCAATAACGTACAGCCGCCGGCACTTACACTTTATCTAAAACAGGCCGATTCGCGCACAAAAGGCGTTGGGCCCGATAATACAGATCTTGATAAGTTTTATGGTGTTGTAGGTGAGGGCAGTAAGGAAATTGTACTGGTACAAAGTGCTGTTGTGGCTAAAATTCTACCATCATACCAGGATCTGATGAAATAATTTAAACGTTGATCCGATTAATGCAGCCGGGAAAATTAATTTTTCCGGCTTTTTTATTTCCGGCTGGTTTATATTGCTGCATATAATTTCATACCTTTAGCCAAATTAGCTTTACATGAAGCATTTTCTGGCAATAGTATATATGGTTTCTTTTGTTTTCGTGTTGAAAGCGCAGCAGCAGGCATTAATTTATGGGTGTGGTTTAGTTAAAAGGGACAACTTTGGAATTTCTTCTTACAATATTGTTACAAATACTTACAAAACTATAGTTGACGAACTACCAATTTCCTTTGGAATATATAGTAATGGGAGCACGGTTGATAATTTTAATAACAGATATTTTTATATTTCAAGTTGTAATAATTGCAATTTTATTCCGGCTGAGGAAAAAGCAGATAGCTTTACTTACATAATTGCCGTAAATCTTAAAACTAAAGATCTGGAGTATTATAAAACTGGTTTTAAATACGCTTCAGAATTACATTATAATCCAATCAGTAATACAATAATTTTTCTTGCAGGCAATAAGGGTGCGCTGGTAGAATTAAACTTAAGCACCAGAATTACTAAAATAGTAACATATCTACCAAGTATGGTTGGGATTTATGCGAAAACAGCTTACGACTGGAAACATAACAGATATTTCTTTACCGAGCTCGATTCATTAAATAATAGATGTTTTACTGTCTTAGATTTGAATACTGGAATTAAAAATAAGTTATTATCAAGTAATTGGAAGCTTCTAACATACCCAGTTTGGCATGATAATTCAAGTAAGATATATGCTGTTGATAAGGATTCAATCGTTTCCATTTCCTTCCAAGGTGAAAAAACTTATTTCGGTTATATTTATGATACTAAAGCGATTCATCGAATTGGAATTGATAATTTTTTAGTAATACAACATCAAAACCTTTACTATAATTTTGGTTGGCACTCAAACGGTGAAAGTATTAAGAAGTTAAATATAACCACTGGAGTTACAGAATCTGCAGTTCCATTTTATAAAGGTTCAATGTATTGGGTTGAAACTGTTCAGCAAGAGAAGCCATATTTACAAGCCAATAAAAATACTTATACTTCCACTTACGGCAAAAGTTATCGCTGGCTATGGAACAATCAACTCATAGAGAACAGCAATACGCAAACCTACACGCCAACACAATGTGGTTATTATAAAGTAGAAGTTACACACCTGGATGGCAGAGTTGATACTTCAGAAGCAGAGTATTACGAAGTTAATGATGCGAATGGCAATACAATAGAAAGCACTTTCGCAACAGCTTTCCCCAATCCTTTCCATACAAATTTAAAAATACAGTATAAAACCTGCCATGAAAATGAAGTGGTTTTTAAAGTTTTAGATCTGCAAGGGAAGCTGATTTATACGCACAAAACAGCAAAAATACCAGCCGGCGAACATGCAATGGAGTGGAGCGCCCAGCTAAAAAATCTGCGCAGCGGCTTATACATTGTACAGATCTTTTCCGGTAACGATTTAGTTTCCACGCAAAAGGTTGTGAAGCTGTAAATCTGCATATATATAAAGCGTTAAAAATACTTTTGAAGCTGTAAGAATTAAGTTATTTTATACTTTTTACAGTGTTATAGCATAAGTATATTTGGCTTGTAATTAATTATTTGCCATGAAAACGCCACATGCCATTATACAGTTTCTGTGTATTACTATAAATATTTGTAATGCACAGCAAGATACTTTACCGCCAGTATTTATTATGAAAGGGCCAGCCTGTGTGCAGGTATGTAAAGGCAGCACTTATACAGATCCAGGCTTTGATGTTTATGATATGCCAGATTCTTCTGAAAATGAGCTTACTATATCACAGGAAGGTAGCTTCATTATAAATGGCACCAGTGTTACCGGCTATTATAAACTCCGCTATAAAGCAGTAGATAGAAACGGCAATGTTGGTTATTCCGAATGGCGAAAGATACAGGTGGTAGATTCAGTTCAATTGCCAGGCTGCCAGCCAAAAGCAGTAAATTGTGATGCCATGGACACGATTCCGCCAACTATTAATTTAAAGGGAGATCCGGCAGCAAGCGTTTGTAGATGCTGTTCCTTTGAAGATGTGGGTTATGACGTATCGGACAATTTAGATTCCACGCAATATTTAAAAGTTGAAATGGAAGGATCTTATGTAAACGAAGGCTCAAAAATAGAAGGCGTATTCACATTGAGATATAAAGTAACTGACCGTTCTGGAAATTTTGCTTACTCGGAATGGAGATATGTGTTTGTGAGGAATCCTTTTGAATTTCCATGTGAAGGAACAACTAATGCATATTGCTGCCTTTCAGCTGAGGATGTAATTTTTAGTAGTAAATTCAACATTTATCCAAATCCGGCACAAAATCAGTTATTTATTGAAACCAATGAGTATGTTGATGCTATCTCTGTATTTGATATCACTGGAAAATTGGTTCGTGAATTCAATATCGGCGGCAAATTGACATCTACTTATAAAATTGATGTAAAACATTTTCCCGCAGGTATTTATTTGATTAAGGTAACAAACGGCAAAGAGGTAATTGTAAAGAAAATTGAAATAAGGTAATAACTTTAAGAATAATGAAAATAGCAATAACAAAAATTCTTTTCCTGTGGATTACCTTACAATATGTAAATGCGCAGACTGATACCATTGCACCTGTAATTACACTCAGAGGCGACCCTGCTGCTAATACGTGTCAGTTTTACGAATATATAGACGTAGGAGCTGAAATATCCGATAATTATGATAGTTTGCACCATTTAACAATAGTTACTGAAGGCACATTTGAAAACACTAATTTACAGGGGATTTTTAATCTGCGCTATAAAGTGACTGATAGGGCAGGAAATATAGGGTATTCTCCATACCGGTATATCTACGTTCGGAATCCTAACGAGTTTCCTTGCAGCTATGACAATCCTTGGCCAGATGACACAACTAAAACAAATGACATTAACCTTATTACTTTCGTAGGAAAGTTACTGATTTACCCAAACCCGGCGCAAAACGAAATATTGATAGAAACCACAGAGCATGTAAGTTCAATTTCCATATATCACATGTCCGGAAAATTGCTTCAGCAAAATAATATTAATCAGCCATTAAATATTCCTTATAAAATAAATACAAAGCATTTTTCACCCGGTTTATATATGCTTAAAGTAGAAGCTGCAAAAGGCACATTTCATAAAAAGATTCAAATAATTCGTTAAGATATAATTTGTATATTTTCACTTTTGCATATTTCCACATTTTTTGCGATTTCCACAAAAATCAAAATTTATACACAGGCGGCAAGCTTAGTGGCATATTGCCTATATTTGCCCTTCGTAGAAAACACCTAAACCATAGGCAAGCAACATGAAATTTATATCATCTACCAGCGCGCTGCTTAAGCAGTTGCAGGTAATAAACGGCGTTATCGGCACGCGAACGGTAATTCCAATCTTAGAATATTTTCTTTTTGAAGTTGAAGACGGTAATTTAACTGTTACCGGCACCGACCTCGAAGTAAGCATGCGATCTACCTTAAATGTAGAAGCCAGGGAAAACGGCCGTATTGCTGTTCCAAGTAAAATAATACTGGATATGCTCAAAACACTGCCTGAGCAGCCAGTAACTTTTACCATTAATCCGGAAAACAAAAGCATAGAAATTACCAGCGACAGCGGTAAATATAAAATAGCCGGCGAAAGTGCAGATGATTTCCCTAAGTTCCCTACCATTGAGGGCGCTTCTACCACAACTTTCCCTGCATCTATTCTCGCTTCGGCCATAGCTACAACGGCGTTTTCCATTGGTGCAGATGAGCTTCGTCCGGCCATGACAGGTTTGTATTTCCAGATGACGCCGGATGAATTGCGTTTTGTATCCACCGATGGAAATAAGCTTGTTTTGTACCGCCGTACAGATGCGCGAGCCGACCAGGAAGACCAGTTTATTCTGCCGAAAAAAGCTTTGAACCTGCTGAAAAACTCCTTGCCAAGCGAAGAAGTAAACGTAAGCATGGAATACAACCGCCTCAATGCGCATTTCAGCTTTAAAGATCTGCATTTGGTTTGCAGGCTTATTGATGAGCGTTTCCCTGATTATAAGGCAGCCATACCTGTAGAAACACCTAATAAATTAACGGTAAACAGGCAGGATCTGCTGAGTGCATTGCGCCGTACAGTAATCTTCTCAAACAAAACCACGCACCAGGTTAGGTTTAAAATTACCGGCAGCGATCTTACCATTACTGCACAAGACCTCGATTTCAGCAACGAAGCACAGGAACGTTTAACCTGCGATTACGAAGGTACTGATATGGAAATTGGTTTCAACGCTAAATTCCTGATTGATATGCTGGGTATTTTAGATTCGCATGAAGTAGTAATGAGCCTTTCTGAATATAACCGCCCGGGCGTTCTGCGACCGGCAGAACAAGGCGAAGGCGAAGACGTGCTCATGCTACTGATGCCGATTGTGCTTAACTTTTAATTAGTTACGAATTAGGAACAAGGAACGAAGAGTTGGCAACAATTAAAAATTAAAAATTAAAAATGCCGCGATGCGATAATTCTTTCGCTGGCAAAAAATTAAAATAGTAGCGAGCATCAGCCAACTCCTTGTTCTTAACTCTTTGTTCGGCTATATATAAAAATCCAAAAAAATGCTTCGCAGGGTTAATCTTTGCGGAGCATTATTATTTTTGAACACGATTATTTTGATTTTAAGATGGACAGGATAGTAGAAAGCCCTCGTGCATAGAATTTGGGTTTTAGTTAAGGATGGAATAAATTTTATCCCTACAATATTTGATCGTCCATACTGGACTTGATTAACGCTCCGAAACAAGTTCCGTAGGAACGATAAAATTTTGTAGCAACGGATTTCAATCCGTTGAAAGCAAGAATTTCCTTAACTAAACCACATTGATTTATAATTCGCCATTAATTTCCATATATAGTTCTTGCTAAAAATGCTTTGTGAAATTCGCAAAAAATCTTTGTGTCTTTGTGAATTCGTGGAAAAAAATCCTTGACGATACATCCATAACCCATAAATCACAGCCTCTCGCAAATAAATTCCGCCCTTTGAGGGCTTTCCCATATCTCGTTTTCCCGGAAAATGCTTCGTAAATTCGCAGAAGTTTTTTGTGTCTTTTGTAGTCGCAATAATTCAACATTCAGCATTCAACATTCAAAATTGTAATAAATGTCTATCCTTATAAAAAACGCCACTTTAGTAAACGAAGGAAAAATTAATCCGGCCGATGTACTGGTTAAAAATGGCCGTATAGAACGAATTGACGCTGAAATTGGCGAGCCGAAATACAGGATTGATATTTTAGATGCGGAAGGAAAACATCTCTTCCCCGGTTGTATAGATGACCAGGTGCATTTCCGTGAGCCTGGTTTAACGCACAAAGCCGATATTTATACTGAGGCGCGAGCGGCTGTTGCAGGTGGAGTAACAAGCTTTATGGAAATGCCGAACACCAATCCACAATCGGTTACACAGCAATTACTTGAGGAAAAGTATCATCGCGCCAGCCAGGTTTCTTTGGCCAATTACTCATTTTTTATGGGCGGAACTAATGATAACCTTCAGGAATTGCTCCGTACCAATAAACGGAATGTTTGCGGCATTAAGCTTTTTATGGGCAGCAGCACCGGCAATATGCTTGTAGATAATATAGATACGCTGGACGCTATTTTCAGCCAGTGCGATAATTTAATTGCCATACATTCTGAAAACGAGGAAATTATACGCGCCAATACAGAAAAGGCAAAAGCTGCTTATGGCGAAAATATTCCAATGGAGCTACACCCTGAAATTCGAAGCGTGGACGCCTGTTACTCATCAACCGTAAAAGCAATTGAACTGGCTAAAAAGCACAATACGCGCCTGCATGTTTTGCATATATCCACTGCCGAAGAAATAGCTTTGTTTACGAATGAAATTCCTTTAGAAAATAAAAAAATTACCGCCGAAGCATGCGTGCATCATCTCTGGTTCAGCGCCGATGATTACGATAAATTGGGCGGGCTGATAAAATGCAATCCTGCAATAAAGGATAAACGCCATCGTACAGAAATATTAAAGGCGCTTTTAGAAGATAAAATTGATATTATAGCTACAGATCACGCACCACATACCTGGGAAGAAAAGCAGCAGAAATATTTGAGTTGCCCAAGCGGATTGCCATTGGTACAGCACAGTTTATTAATGATGCTGGACTTTTATCACCAGGGTAAAATAAGCCTAGAAAAAATTGCTGAAAAAATGGCGCACGCGCCGGCGCAACTTTTCCGCATAGAAGATCGTGGTTTTATTCGCGAAGGTTATTTTGCAGATATGGTTCTGGTTGATTTAAACCGCCCGTTCGAAGTTCGCAAGGAAAACATACATTATAAGTGCGGCTGGAGCCCGCTGGAAGGCCACGAGTTCCAATCGAACATACATGCTACGCTTGTTAATGGTTTTGTTGCTTACCGCGAAGGTAAATTCAACGAAGCGCAAAAAGGGCAGCGGTTATTGTTTAATTAAAACGCAATACCGGCGCTAACTCCCGCACGTACGCCAGGGAAAAAACTGCTTACGCTCGGGCGCGCAATGTAATTCAGGATCTGCCTGGTAGCCCAGTTGGTATCTACCCATTTCAGCTCGTCGCCTTCGAAAAATTTCACATCCGGGTATTCGGTAATTTTCGCTTTCCCGAAATTTACATCAGGCCCGAAAAATAATTCCACTGCAACACGTTTCGCAAGAATGCCTTGCGCGCCGAAAGTAGCGCCTAAAGTATATATCTGCGTGCGGAATTTCAGGTTCTCGTCGATATTATTAGCCTTGAAGTTAAAGGTGAAATCGTTCTGCATATACCTGCCAAAGCCGGATACAAATAAACCATAAGGCGCCGGCTTGCCAAATTCACCATCGGTAACATCGCGCAGAAAATAGCAACGCACTTCCGGCGTAAAGCCAAATCCCCTGTTCGATAAATTTCCTGTATAATTGGTGCCGTCAAAATTTGTGCTTGTGGTCCAGTCGTTGGTCATGTAATTAGCACCAAGCTGCAAGCTAAGATTGTATTTATCACGCAGCGCACGCTCATAAAACAGCGAGTAATTGTTCAATAGCAGGCTTGCCGGGTTAATGCGAATTACATTTTTCGGATAATCGTCATCATCTGCATTTGTTTGCGCTGCAGCTGGCGAACTAAAAGCGCTAAGGGAAAGCAGGCAGGTTATAAGCTGTAGAAATAATTTCCTCTTCATGGTAAATATGTGTTTTTTGGTGCGATGTAAGGGTACAAAATTAATTAATTTGAGTTTTCGCTCAGCAGGTGCAGCATTTTAGTAAAAACCTGCTGGCGTTTGCGTTGCTGCTGCCTTTCGGCCAGTGTTTTTGCATCTTTAATTCCAGAAATATAATAGCGCAAATACCATGGCGAAACGGAAACCACAGCTTCCAGTAAACCATAAGCCGCGTAAGTATTATAGCCCAGAATTGCAAATGCTGAAGTAAGCAAAAATGAGTTTATGCCACGATCCGCTTCTCCGGCATAAACCTGGCCGCTGCCGGGAACAATACCGCTCATTATGGCTGCAAATGTCCGGTTGGTATATTTTATTCTTTTATTTTTACGAAACAGACTGTTTAATTGCCGCTGCCGTTGGGTATCGTTATTTATTATTTTATGGAAATATTTCTCTGCGCTGTCATAATCTTCGAGCCCGAAATAATAAATGCCGGTGTAAAAATAAACCGATCTTTTTAAATGCGGAAAATTGAAAGTGTCAATTTGCTTTAACTCGTTTTGTGCATTTTTATAATCATGCTGAAGTAATAATGCCTTTATTTTCTGTATGCGGTAATGATGAACGAGGCTGTCATTTTTAATAAGATATAAAGCATTACTGTAATTTTCCGCCGCTTTTGCATATTGGCCAGTTGCTAAAAATGCTTCAGCGGCATAAGCATAAATAAAAGGTTTTAAACTGTCATTTTCTTCCGTAAAAAACAGCAGCCGTTTGTACAGTTTCAGCGCATCTTCATATTGCCCGCCGGCAGAAAATGCTTTCGCTTTCACATAAGTTTCCTGTACGCTTTGCGCATTCGCATGCCAGCCGAAAACAAAGCTAATAAGCAGAGAAAATAATACTTTTGGCATCTTGTAAAATTATTGCCTGCTGCCGATGGTTAAAACGATTTGCAGATTTGTATGAACCGTAAATATTGCCGGTATAATATCCCAAAGCCAGTCCGCCGAAGATCCAGCCATACACGCTTCTTGTGCCTTTTTCGCGAAAGCCCCAGTAAGATTGCAAGGCAGTTGTACCAACAATCACAAAAGCAACAGCGCCATCTTTCCAGTCTTCTGTATAAACTTTTCCCAGGCCGGGAATGCCAGCTGATAATGCCGCGGCCAGTGCCGGACTTTTATGTTCCTGGTTTTCAGCGCGCAGCAAAATGCTTTGGTATGAATCATCTTTGTGCGCGTAAAGATTTTGATTTTCGTTGTAAAGTTTTCGTGCCTGCTGCCAGTCGGCCTGCAATAAATAAGTTTGAAAAGTATAATTGGCCTTTTGGAAAGTATCTAAACCAGTATGTTTAATCGCTAAAAAATTGCGTGCTTTATCCGGTTCGTTTTTAAGCAGCAGTATCTTTATAAATTCCTCCGAAAATTCAGCATGCGCCATATATGGTTTGGTAGAAAAATGCTTCGTTGCAAAAGTTTCGCCCTGGTTAAACATGCCGCCAAGCCTGTAAATGCGCAAAAGCTGGTAGCGGCTTGTGGCAGATGTATCTGTCTGTAAAATTTTTTCCCATTCTTCCGCAGCCAGCTTATACTCTTTTTGCTTTGCAAGATGTTGGGCGTATTTTTTGGAGTTGGGCAGATCATAAATATCCTGCGCAGAAGTTGTTCTTAGCCATAAAGCATTTATCAGCAACAGTATATATGGCAGGATTTTACACAAACAGCTCAAAAAATTTATTCTACCGGATCGTAAAGTAAATGTGTGTGCGGCAGGATGTGGTACTTTTCGCGCGATAAATTATGGCAGCGGCTTATACGGTCAAATCCACTCATCATTCCTAATACAATACCTTCTTTTTTAATGCTTTGCAAGGCATATTCCGAGCAGGAAGGTGAAAAAGTGCAGGCATTTTTATCTTGCGAAGAAATATATTGCTTGTAGAAAAGAAAAGCCGCAGAAAAAATATGCTCTTCCAGCGAAGTGTTCTTTTTGGCTGAAGCATAATTTTTTGCGCTTGATTTTTCCATATATATCCAGCCCGAAAAATGCTTTGCATCCTCGCTTGTCTGCGATTTTGCTTCAGCACAAATTAGTATTAGCAGGCAAATGAAAAAATACTTCATCTATACAAAAATAGGGTTTTTTTTCGGGAGATAGGAGATAGGAGATAGGAGATAGAATTAAGAATTAAGAAGGTGCTTCTAATTTTCACATCCCCACATCCTCACATTTTCACATTCTCAGTTTTCCTGCGGAACAATTTTTGCAACTGTATTTTATTTTAATGGCGCGAAAACTTGTTTTTGAGCGTTACATTTGAATATTCCCTGTAAAACTATGGTGCAAACCTCCAGATATCATCAGAATTATGACCTGCTTTTACAAAAGCTGCGCGATTTTAAGCGGAAATATTACCGTAACGAAATACTTAAGGGTATGCTCTATTTTTCGGGCATTTTCCTGGTTTCGTTCCTTGCGGTTAACGCGCTTGAGTACTTTGGCCGTTTCGATACAACGGTTCGTACGGTTTTATTTTACACTTTTATTATCGCAAATGGCTATGTATTAGCCAAATATATTGTTTTGCCATTGCTTAGCCTGTATGAGCTTCGTAAAAATCTTAGTTATGATCAGGCCGCTTCAATTATTGGCACGCATTTCAGCGAAGTAAAAGATAAATTGTTGAATACCTTGCAGTTGCATTCTCAGGCGCAATCGCATGATGGTATGCAGCGCGAGCTGATAGAAGCGAGTATAAACCAGAAGATTGATGAGCTGAAACCGGTTCCTTTTGTACAGGCTGTTGATTATAAGTCGAATAAAAGATATTTGCGTTATGTAGCTGTGCCATTTGTGGTGCTTTTGGTAGTCTTACTGGGTGCGCGAAATATGCTATTGGAAAGTACGGTTCGCCTGGTAAAACACGATACATATTTCGAAGAGCAGGCGCCATTCCAGTTCATCCTGAAAAACGATTCGTTAACAGGCGTTCGTCAGCAGGATTTTACTGTGAACCTGAAGATAAAAGGAGAGGAGCTGCCGGCTGAAGTTTTCCTGGTTGTGGATGGAAACCCTGTACGCATGAGCGGACAGAATAAAACCGAGTTTCAGTATACGTTAAAAAACCTGCAGAAAGATCTTTCGCTGCAATTCAACGCAAATGGCTTTACATCAAGGCCGTACGCATTAAAAGTATTGCCGAAGCCATCCTTGCAGAAATTCGAAGTAAAACTAACTTATCCTGCTTATCTGGGTAAAAAAGAAGATATTTTACAGAATGTCGGCGACCTGAATATACCTGCAGGCACAGTTGTCAGCTGGAAATTCTTCACAGAAAATACCGATGAAATTCAGCTTGCTTTTAAAGACAAATTAATACCTGCCGAGCGAAAAGGAGAAAACACTTATACTTTCCAGAACAAGTTTTTGCAGGATGATTCCTATTACCTGAAAACGGCGAATAAGTATCTCCGCAGTGCAGATTCCATACAATATATGGTAAATGTTGTGCCTGATGCTTACCCGGGAATTCGGGTGGAAAGCGAGCAGGACAGCATGCGCCTGAAGAATTTATATTTTACAGGAGAAATTTCAGACGATTATGGTTTCCGCAACCTGCAGTTTAAATACAGGTTCATAAAAAGCGATGATACCGCAAAGATGCGCAGGGCAGAGCAAAAGCAGAACCTGCCAATAGCGCAAGGCAAATTCCTGCAAAGCTTCTATCATTTCTGGGATTTAAGCACACTTAACATCAATGCCGGCGATGAGCTTGAATATTATTTTGAGGTTTGGGATAATGATGGCGTAAATGGTAGTAAATCTGCACGTTCGCAAAAATTATTCTTCAAAGCGCCATCTTTAAACGAAATAGAAAAAAATACCGCCGCCAACAATAAAGCGCTGGAAAACAAGATGGAAAGCGCCATAAAAGATGCTGCCAAGCTGCAGAAGCAAATGAATGATGCCCGGCTGAAGCTGATGGATAAAAAGAACATGGACTGGCAGGATAAAAAGCAGATCGAGGATATTTTAAAGAAGCAGAAAGAGCTGGAAAATAAAATAGATGAAATTAAAAAAGACTATGCTAAAAATCTGCAGCAGCAAACTGAATTCAAGGAAATAAACAAGGATCTGCTGGAGAAACACCAGGAAATGCAGAAAATGCTGAACGAGATAATGGATGAAGAAACCAAGAAAATGCTGGAAGAACTTCAGAAATTACTCGAAGAAAATAATAAGGACGAAATACAAAAGCAGCTCGACCAGATGAAGCTCAACGATAAGGAAGTGCAGAAAGAGCTGGACCGTATGCAGGAATTATTCAAGCAGCTGCAGTTTGAGCAAAAACTTGAAGAAACCGCCGACAAACTGGAAAAGCTTAGCGAGCAGCAGGATAAATTAGCCAAAGAAGCGGAGCAGAAAGATGCTAATTCCGATGAGCTGAAGAAAAAGCAGGAAGAGCTTAACAAGCAGTTTGAGGATGTAAAAAAAGACCTTGAAGAGCTTGAAAAGAAAAACGAGGAGCTGGAGAATAAGAATGATATGGAGAAGACTGACGAGGAGCAGAAAGACATAGAAAAAGACATGGATCAAAGCCAGGAAAACCTCGAGAATAAACAAAATAAGAAAGCGGCGCAGAATCAGAAAAAAGCAGCGCAGAAGATGAAAAAGCTTAGCGAAAAGCTGAAGCAGATGCAGATGAGCATGGAACAGGAGGCAGCCGGTGAAGATCTGCAAGCTATCCGCCAGATACTGGAAAACCTTGTGTATGTATCTGTAGAGCAGGAGAAGCTGATGAACGAGTTCCGCACGGTGAATGGTTATAATCCGCAATACGTTGAACTTGCACAGCGCCAGCGAAAATTAAAAGATGACGCTAAGATTATTGAAGACAGCTTGCTGGCTTTGAGTAAACGAGTAATGCAGATAAAATCTTTCGTAAACAAGGAGATTGGCGAGATAAACTTCAACATGGATAAATCTCTGGAAGCTTTTTCAGCACGTAATACCGCACGCGGCCGTTCGCACCAGCAGTTTACCATGACGAGCCTGAATAATCTGGCATTAATGCTGAGCGAAAGCATGGAAAACATGCAGGAGCAGATGAAAAATCAGCAAAATTGTAATGGCCCTAACTGCAAAGGCAAACCGAAACCAAAACCAGGCAAAGGGCAAAGTATGAGCAAGATGCGCGAAATGCAGGAGCAGCTCAACAAGCAGTTGCAGGAAATGAAAAACGGCCAGAAACCGGGCAAAGAAGGCAAGCCCGGCAGTAATACCATGAGCCAGGAGATGGCCCGTATGGCAGCGCAGCAGGAAATGCTCCGCAGGCAGCTGCAGAAGCTGAACGAGGAGAAAAATAAAGATGGTAAAAATTCGCTTGGTGATTTGCAGAAAATACAGGATATGATGGATAAAACCGAAGAAGATCTTGTAAACAAGCGCATTACCGATGAAACCATTAAACGCCAGCAGGATATTCTTGTAAGGATGTTAGACGCTGAAAAAGCCGAAAAGCAGCAGGATTTCGAGGATAAACGCGAAGCTACTTCCGGGCAGGATAAGCGAAACGGTAACCCGCCGATGCTGGAAAAATACCTGCGTATGAAGGAGAAAGAAGTGGAGCTTTTACGCACTGTTCCGCCGGCTTTAAACCCTTATTACCGCGAGAAAGTAAAAGAATACTTCCAGGGCGTAAAGTAATTTTTAATATGATGCGAACTCGGGAATTAAACAGATAATATTATTGCTAAACGTAGCATTTTTGCTACGTTTATTTTAGCCGGTAGTTTAAAACTACCAGCTAAAATCTGCGAAGTTTAAAACTTCGCAGAACAAACCCAGCCCCAGAGTTTGTGCGGTAAAATTTCAAATTCTGGTTTAAGAAATATATCCAGATACATCGGGCATTTTTTTATATTCAATTA
>DAIUCM010000103.1:0-14744 GCA_036846145.1 Bacteroidota bacterium | reverse complement strand
GTATTATTTCGTAATAATTTTACTAAATAAAAAAATGTTGCTAAAAAATATAAAAATATGATTTGTTCAAAAAAAAGCTATTAAATTTGAAGGCAACTAACTACCATAAATCAAACAAATTATGAAAAGGATCTATCTTCCATTAATGGTTGTATTGCTGCTAATGGGAACCGTTTTGAATGTGCATGCACAAAAAAAACCAAAAAAAGGTAAAAAAGAAAAACCTGCCGAAGAATTTCCATTAAGCGCAAGCATGGGTGGCGAAACTGTACGATATGCGGTTTTGGAAGATGCGCCTGAAAAAATAAAGAATACTTTTATTGCTATAGATTATTTTGGCTTTGACATCGGCTCCAGCTCTGTTAGTATCGGAGGCGGTATTGATATTAAACACAATGCTGAAAAATTTATGCTTTCGGGTAATTTCTTTCGTGAGTACGCTGACTTGATAGACAGCTATGATGAAGAAAGACATGAAGCGCTTGGCCGCGCACCGCTAATGAATGGCGGATTTGTGGGTACTTTTTTTGTAAATAATACGCTTAAAGAGGCACAAACTCCTGTGGCCATAACTTCAACCAGTACTTATACAGTTGGTGCTGATGGCCGTGGCGGCTACCGCACTCGTATTAAAAGAATTGTAATACCTGCGCAGTTAAACAGGAAAATAGGTATAAGGGCCGGTTATCAATATCACCAGAACGATGACGCTATGGGTAATTTTTTTAGCAAATGGGATTATAACACTTATAAAGTGCCTAGTACGCGTTCGCACAGTATAGTGCTGGGCGTAAGCCTTTTAAAAGCCAGGAATATAAGAATAAAAGCGCAGAATTATGGCGAAAGGGCAAACAGCGGTCTTTCAAACCTTTATGCAGATATATTAATAGCACCTTCCCTCAATAGCTCAGTTTTCCAGGTTGTTGATTATGGTAATGCCTATATGCCTGTGGATGACGCAAATTTTGCAAAAAACAGGGTTGGAGCAAGAATTGGCTACGAAGCAATGGGAACATGGAAGAAGTATTACATAAGGACGGCGTATGAAGTAGGTGTGCGCCCAAGTCTTAAAAATAATCTTAATGCTTATATGCTGGTGAAAAGTGGCATTGGTATGTGTTTTTAGTAATTCCTGATAATAAAATAATAAAAAAAGCTGCTTGGATTAAAATAACAGGCAGCTTTTTTTATTCTAAACACTGTATAGCAAGGCATCTGTAACAGAGCCTTAACCAGATCGGGAGCAAATAATTAATTTGGCAGTGTTTGGTACTGTAGTTTTAAGCATAAGCCGAAAAATTACAGCAGCAAAGTTTATCTTCTTCTTCCCGGGTACTTCTTAAAATGAATACAAGCTCTATTGTATTTAAAGATTTTTAATTGTATAAACTTGCTATACAAAATTGTATCTATACTGATGAGTTTTTACATTAACTGGTTTAATTGCATTAAGGTGAATGAGCTTGTATTATCAACAGTATTCCGGTTAAGTTCTTACACTGTCTGCTCATCATCAATATGTGGTTTGCTTGTGAGTAATATTAAATGGTGTGCCCTAAACATACACTGTGTACAGGCACTGTATAATATTAGCAGGTTAAAATGGTAGCTAATAATACTTAATAGATTATAAAAACATAATAAGTGCAATTTCATCTACTTATTACTTTACAAATTCGGGAATTCAAATTTAGAATACATGGTAGCCCAATGCTACAGCAAAAGGCAAATGATTTTTTATTAAGTGGAAAACAAGGTTGGTTATTTTTCAATTGCTTTACGTATTAATCAATGCTGAAAATAAAGTATTTTTTAGCGTTAGCTTATATGGACATGTAATTTTTATTGTATTGATAAAGAAACGATTAATTGCCGGGTTAACGTAATTATACTATATCGGTATTATATCCTGTGTAAAAAAATGTAAAATTTAGAAATAAAAAACCCGCTCAATAAACTAAATCGAGCGGGTTTTCCATATATAAGTGTTTTAAAAAATGCTTTAGGCCTCTACGCGTTCAGGCATTTTAAAGGTGTTCATAAATGCTGTGGTAAAGTTTCCGTTAAGGAAATTTTCATCATCCATTATAGCACGCTGCAACGGTATGGTAGTGTGTATGCCTTCAATAATAAATTCCTCTAACGCACGTTTCATCTTCACAATAACTTCTTCGCGCGTACGGGCTGTAACTATCAGCTTCGCTATCATGGAATCGTAATTCGGCGGAATGGTGTAACCGGCATACACGTGCGTATCTACACGTACGCCGTGGCCGCCGGGTTTATGCAGATTCACAATTTTACCCGGGCTTGGGCGGAAATCGTTGTATGGATCTTCAGCATTTATACGGCATTCCATCGACCATTTCTCAGGGTAATAATTTTTACCGGAGATTGGTATGCCTGCCGCAACAAGTATCTGCTCTTTTACCAGGTCGAAGTTTATAACTTCTTCTGTTACTGGGTGTTCTACCTGTATCCTTGTGTTCATTTCCATAAAGTAGAAATTACGGTGTTTATCAACAAGAAATTCTATGGTGCCAACACCTTCGTAATTAACGGTTTTTGCTGCGGCAATGGCAGCTTCACCCATTTTTTCACGTAATTCCGGCGTCATAAAAGGCGATGGCGATTCTTCGATAAGCTTCTGGTGGCGGCGCTGTACAGAGCAATCTCTTTCTGATAGATGGCAAACCGTACCAAACTGGTCGCCAACAATCTGTATTTCAATATGCCTCGGCTCTTCTATATATTTCTCCATGTAAATATCATCGTTCCCGAAAGCCGCACCAGCTTCCTGCTTGGCAGAATTATAAGCTTTTTCAAGTTCCTCTTCCGCCCAGATGATTCGCATACCACGGCCACCGCCGCCTGCAGAAGCCTTAATGATAACAGGATAACCAAGTTTTAAAGCGGTTTTCTTTGCTTCTTTAACATCCTGCAAAACACCATCGGTACCGGGAATAATAGGTACGCCGGCTTTTGTCATGGTTTCGCGGGCACGGCTTTTATCGCCCATGGCGTTGATCATTTCCGGCCTGGCGCCAATAAATTTTATACCATGCAGCTCGCATATTTCCGAGAATTTGGCATTTTCTGAAAGAAAACCGTAACCGGGATGTATGGCATCGGCATTGGTGATTTCGGCAGCGGCAATTATTGCGCTCATGTTGAGGTACGATTGCGCGCTGGGAGCAGGGCCAATACAAACCGCTTCATCAGCAAAGCGCACGTGCAGGCTTTCACGATCGGCAGTGCTGTACACGGCAACCGTGCGGATGCCCATTTCCTTGCATGTGCGTATAACGCGCAGGGCAATTTCGCCCCGGTTGGCAATTAATATTTTTTTAAACATAATTCTTTCAATTATCAATTATCAATTATCAATTACCAATTATCAATGGAGTATTTTCTCATTTTCCCATATATAGCAATGGCCAAAAATGCTTTAATGCAAATCTGATCATTGTTTATTGATCATTGTAAATTGAAAACTACGGTTCTATAAGGAATAAAGGCTGATCGTACTCTACCGGTGTAGCGTCATCGGCCAGTATTTTTACAATTGTTCCGCTTACTTCCGCTTCTATTTCGTTAAAAAGCTTCATGGCTTCTATCACACAAACCACCTGGCCTTTGCTAACCTTATCGCCCACTTTTACAAAAACATCCTTATCCGGGCCTGGCTTACGGTAAAAAGTACCAATCATTGGCGATTTTATGGTTTCATAATTACCGCCATCTTTTGCTGCAGGTGCGCTTGTTTCGGCTTTTGGCTCGGCTGCCTGTTGCTGCGGCGCCGCCTGTTGCTGCGGTTGTGGCTGCTGCTGGAAGTTACCGGTATGGTAAACCTGCGGCTGTTGCTGCATATATTGCTGCTGCATGCCGTTTTCTTCTTTGCCGGTTTTTATTACGATCTTGAAATCGTCCTGCTCCAGCTGTACTTCACTAACGCCGGCTTTCGCCACAAAGCGTATAAGTTCCTGAATTTGTTTGAATTCCATATGGGTTAATTATTTTTTTACACGTTCTACATAATCCCAGGTGCGGGTATCAATTTTTACAGTATCACCTTCGTTAACAAACAAGGGTACGTTTACTTTTGCGCCTGTTTCCAGTGTTGCCGGTTTCAGGGTGTTGGTTGCGGTATCGCCTTTCAGGCCAGGTTCGCTGTAAGTAATTTCCAGTGTAATAAATGCCGGCCACTGCACGCTAAGCGGCGTTTCGGTTTCTGCATGGAAAACAATTTCCACTTCCTGGCCTTCCTTAAGGAACTCGGCGCCTTCAATAAGCTTTTCCTCGATGGTAACCTGCTCAAAATCCTGCTTGTTCATAAAAACATAGCCAACTTCTTCTTTATAAAGGAAAGTGTGCTCGCGGGTTTCTATGCGCGCTGTATTTACTTTTACACCGCTGTTGAAAGTGTTATCAATTACTTTTCCGCTGGTGAGGCTTTTTAGTTTTGTACGCACAAAAGCCGGGCCTTTGCCTGGTTTTACGTGCTGAAATTCTACTATCGTATAGAGGTCGTTATTATATTCTATACACAATCCGTTACGGAAATCTGCGGTACTTGTTGCCATTTTGCTGTTCTGTTAAAAGTGGCCAAAATTAAGCATTATTTTAAAAATGTTGGTAATATAGTTTTTTCTTGCGGATTGCGGCTGGCGGATTACGGTTTGCGTTATGCGTTTGGTGTTCAATAGCGCGATGTAGGGGCGTATCGCATACGCCCGTTGCCGCGAACAAAGCATTTTTTAAGAAAATAAGATATGGGTTGTGAACTTTGATTTTTTTGATTTTATGATGAACTATGATTTCATGTGACTTAAAAATCATAGTTTTCATTTTATCATAAATAATCATAGTTCAAACTTAACAATCCCAACAATTCAAAGCATTTTTAACCATGGCAATATATGGTGATTTCTGTAATTGGCGAATTAAATTATAATTAAGACTAAATTGTAGCGTTATTTCAGCATTTTGAAACATTCTCTGAAAATATTATTGCTTATGTTGGCCGCCTTTTGTTTTTGGCGGGAAGAATTGATTGCACAAAATCTTGTTCTAAATCCTGGATTTGAGGATAATAGCTATAGGTTTGAAGATTCTATAAAAAAGATACCTACATCAGATTATTGTGATAATTGGGAGGAAAGTAGTGGGAGTTGGTATGGACTGATATGTCGACAATGTGAACCAATTCATGAACGATACTATCTCCCAGATCACAGAACTGGTTACCAGTTTCCGCGTACAGGTAAAGCTTGTATGACTGGTCTTATTGTTTGGGTAAAAGTGCAAAAAGATCAAAGGGGATATTTAATCGGAAATCTAAGTAAAACATTAGCCAAAGATTCACTGTATTTTGTTAGCTTTTTTGTAAATGTTGGCAATTTTGACCATCTATACCAAGAGGAGAACAGGAAAACTTTTTTCGCAAAAGCAGTTAGCAGAATGGGTGCATTCTTAGTTAAGGATTCTATTATGGTTAAATTTAATACAGCTTTAGTACAGATACAAAATGATCCCAATCGATTTTTGGATGATACTATTGGCTGGATGGAAATAAAAGGTTTAATGCGTGCCAAGGGTAATGAAAAGCGAATTTATATTGGCAATTTCTGGAGTGATGCGGAAACACCACAAAAAATGGTAGATGGCAGTGATAGTATTTATAAAACCTGGTGGAATTACACTTCGAATTACTTTGTAGATGATGTTTCTGTTATACAAATTAAAAATCCATATTTAGGAAAAGATACAACCTTATGTTTTAGAAGCACAATAACTTTAAAACCAAACGGTGACCAAGCAGATTCTCTTTTCTGGCAGGACGGCAGCCGCGCAGAAAGTTATCTTGTAACCAAACCCGGCAAATACTGGGTAGAAGCATGGCACGGCGCTTATAACATAAGCGATACTATTTATATAAAACCACAGTACGAAGTTAATTTAGGCGCAGACCAAAAACTTTGCGAAGGCCAAAGCCACACTTACACATTACCGGAAGATGGCGCAAGTTACGAATGGCCCGATGGCAGCACAAACCACACTTTCACCGTAAACCAAACCGGCAAATATTGGGTAAAAGCTACAAAGTTCGGCTGTACAGCTTATGATACGGCAGAAGTTATTTTCCAGCAAAACCTGGCAGATTATATTTTGCCAACCGATACTTTTTTATGCGGCAGCCGGCCTTTAAAGCTTGATCTTCAACATATAGATGCCGATATTTTGTGGGAAGACGGTTCCGCCGGAAATACTTACACCATTTACCGGCCCGGCGCATATATACTTATGCTGAAAAATGCTTGCGGAGCGCGTCAACATTCCCTGAACGTAACGGAGAAACACTGCGATTGTAATATTCACATACCAAACGCCTTTACGCCAAATGCCGATGCTGTAAATGATGGATTTAACATTGTTACAGATTGTGTTTTCCTGCAGTACAATTTATCGGTGTATAATCGCTGGGGCGTACAAATATTTACAACCGATGATATAGCACAAAGCTGGGACGGAACACATAAAGGCAAAACCTGTACGCCCGATGTTTATTATTTTACCCTAAATGCCGTAGCCGATAATGGCGAAAGCTTCAACCTCAGAAGAATTTTCCAACTTGTCAGGTAGCATTATTTGTACCGATGCTCGACTACAAAGCATTTTTTACCGGTAGTATATATGTAATTGCATCGCTACATTACCTTTAATTTTAATAAGGCATAATTTATATTAATTGCTTCCGTTTATTTCCCCGAGCCAAAAAACAAACCTTTGAGATATTTAAAATTAGCTATTTTATTCGCATCATTTTTTACAGTATTATCCTGCAAAAAAGATAAAGATCCGGCAGATGATCCGAAACCCGAACCGGTTAGTTATCCTAATTATTTCCCGCTAAAAGTTGGCAATTACTGGGTTTACCAGCTTTTTGAAATTGATTCAAGTGAAAATGAAACAGCGCTTAATCAATTTAATACTGTAACCGTAACCAGGGACACTGTAATAAACAACAGCACTTATTTTGTGCTGGAAACCAAGGGAAGCTATAACATTAAGCCTAAAATATACCTGAAAGATTCGCTGCATTATATTGTAAATGAGAAGGGTGAAATTCAGTTTTCTTCACAGGATTTCACTAACGTTCTAAGAACAGAACGGGAAATGTTTGATGAAAATGAAGAAGTTCTCCATACTGTTTTTAAGATGGAAGATGTTGAAAATGAAATAATTGTAGAAGCTGGCAGTTTTAAGACGTTGGCGTTCAAGGGCACCTATTATATTTCCCCAAGGTTCAGCTATGGCAGGAGCATCCGTTATACCTTTGTAAATTATGCTGAAGGTGTTGGCGTAGTAAAAGAGCGATATATCTCCTCACCTTATGGTGCTGTGGCCAATGAAAGAAGGCTTCTGCGGTACAAGGTGAATTAAATTAAAGGTATAAGTCACAATTGAATGAAGAATATTGCGTATTTGAAAATTGCCCTATGAGCCATAGGCCACTGCGCTTCTAAATATTTTGCCTGTTTGTGGCACACAAACCAGATTTATTTACGCAGTTTTCATGCTAACTTGGTACTAGTCAAATGTTAAAATGCTTTGGTACTAACATCGCGGTGGAGACGCCAGGCATGTCGTCTCTACGGAACCATTTGCGGTATTTCTCCTATATTAGAGTTTAACAAAAAATGCTTCAAGCTTTAGGCCTGAAGCATTTTCTTACATATTTATATATGGAAAATAATTATATATAAATTGCCGCGGAGCAGCACTGGTAACTGGTAACTGATCACTGACAATTTTCGCTCTTCGGAATTTGTAATTCCGAAGTTTTGCGTATTAGGATTTGCAATCCGTAAAAAGGTATTTTATTATAATTGCCGTTTACAAATCTGCATACTCAGTACTTTCGGATTACAAATCCGAAAGAGCGATCTGGTTGCCGCGAAGCTGAGCTGGTTACTGGTTACTGGTCACTGAATCGTACGCCCATTTTACATAAAGCGCGCCCCAGGTAAATCCGCCGCCAAAAGCAGAAATGATGATGTTATCGCCTTTGTGAAGTTTGTTTTCCCATTCGTGCAGCAATAATGGAATAGTGCCGTTTGTGGTGTTGCCGTATTTGTGTATGTTCATCATCACTTTTTCAGATGGTAATCCCATACGCTGCGCAGTAGCATCTATAATACGTTTATTGGCCTGGTGTGCAGCAAGAAAGGCAATATCTTCCGATTTAAGATTATTGCGCTGCATAATTTCGTAGCTTACATCGGCCATGTTACTTACCGCGAATTTGAAAACAGTTTTGCCTTCCTGGTAAACAAAATGCTCGCGTGCGGCAACAGTTTCTGCTGTTGGCGGGTAAGCAGATCCTCCGGCTTTCTGGTAAAGGTAATTTCTGCCAGCGCCATCCGATTTTAGAATAGCATCCTGTAAGCCATTTCCTTCTGTATCAGGCTCCAGCAAAACTGCGCCAGCGCCATCGCCAAAAATAATACAGGTTTCCCTATTTGTATAATCTAGTATGGACGACATTTTATCGCAGCCAATAACAATAACTTTTTTATGTGCGCCGGTTTCTATGAACTTTGCAGCAGTAGCCAGCGAGAAAATAAATCCGGAACAGGCAGCTTCAATATCAAAGCCCCAGGCATTTTTCATCCCTACTTTATCGCAAATGATGTTTGCTGTTGCCGGGAAAACCATATCTGGCGTTACCGTTGCACAAATTACCAGCTCAATATCCAGCGGATTGGTGTTTGTTTTTTCGAGCAGCTGCAATACGGCTTGTTCTGCCATTACAGAAACGCCCTGGCCTTCGCCTTTTAATATTCTTCTTTCAGAAATTCCTGTCCTGGTGGTGATCCATTCATCGTTGGTATCCACCATTGTTTCCAGCTCATGGTTATTGAGAATATATTCCGGTACATAAGCGCCTATGCCTGTAATTGCCGCCCGTATTTTTTTCTCCATGCGCCTTAATTAATTTTCGAAAGCTTGTTTGAATTTTTCAATCATTCCTGATTCATGAACCTGTATAGCGCTGTTCATCATGCTTTTGAATGCAGCAGGGCTGCTTACGCCGTGGCCAATCATTACAGGCTTGTTAACACCTAAAATTGGGGTGCCGCCATAGTTTTCGTAGTCGTACCGGTGGAAATATTCATCGGAAAGGCCACGCTTATTCATTATTTTAAAGATGGTTTCGGCGGTTTTTAAAACTATATTTCCTGTAAAACCATCTGTTACAATTACATCTGCCTTATCGTTAAAGAAATCATATCCTTCAACATTACCGGCAAATGTAAATTTATCGCTCGCAGCAAAAATAGGGTAGGCTGCCTGTGTGGCAAGATTCCCTTTTTCCGGTTCGGAGCCAATATTCAGCAAGCCTACTTTCGGGTTATCAATTCCGAAAACAGCTTTGCAGTAAATGGAGCCTAACAGGCCGAACTGGTATAATACATCCGGCTTGCAATCGGCATTAGCGCCAACATCTAAAATTATCCCTTCGCCACCGGTTTCTTTCGGTATTAAGGAGATAAGCGCCGGCCTTAAAACGCCCTGTATAGCTTTAACTGTATATAACGAGCCCACATAAACCGCCCCGGTATTGCCAGCGCTCAGAAACACATCGACCTCGCCGGCTTTCAGCAGTTTTAAGCCTACCAAAATACTTGAGTCCTGTTTTTGGGTCATTGCTTTTGTGGGCGATTCACCCATTTCAATCACCTGCGAGGCATGTACAACTGTAATACGCTCTTTATCCAGGCCATTATCATCTATATATTTAGAAATAACGGCCTCATCACCAACCAATGTAAAATTTACATCGCCAGGTAATTCGGCAAGAGCCAGTCTAATTCCATCTAAAGGGGCTTGGGGGGCAAAGTCGCCACCCATTATATCCAGGCAAAGGCGCATGCTGTATATTATAGCAGTTTAGGGGTTTTGATTAACCTGCTATTTCTTTCTCGAAAACCTGCTTGCCGCGGTATTGTCCGCACTCGGTACAAACTCTGTGGTAGAGGTGTGGCGCGCCGCAGTTGTTGCAAAGTGCTACTGTTGGCATGCTTGCATGGTCATGCGCTCTGCGTGTACGAGTACGGGCTTTTGAGTGTTTATTCCTAGGATTTGGCATTGCTTAAAACTATTAATTTTTATCTTTATTTATTCTTTTTAATCCTTCCCAACGCGGATCGATGTTGTCATCGGGGTTGTCATTTTCCTGCTCGTTAACATGATCTAAATACTCGATCATATTGGGGTTGCAGGTTTTGCCGCCGCTTTCGCAAACGCGCTTCAACGGCAGGCTGAGATTTATAAACTCGTAAATAAACGGGCTAACATCTATCTGGTATGCATCCAGGCTTAAAAATATCAGGTCGTCATCATTACCTTCCTGCTTTGCATCGAGCTTAACAAGCAGGCGGTTCTCACTATTAACCGGGAAGTTAAACTCATCCAGGCAACGATCGCACTCCATGGTAATATTTCCCTTTAATGTAAAATTAAGGATCAGAAGCGTTTCCCGCTGTTTTTCAAGTACAAGCGTAACTGCTACATTCCCCTTTTTTACCAGCGAATACTCAAACAGCGAAAAGAATGCATCATCTGCCGTAAACTCGAAATTGTGCTTCCCGAGCTTAAGGTTACCGAAGTTGATATTATATTCTCTTAGCTGTTTCAAAGTCTTCCCTCAAAAGAAGAGGCAAAATTAAAAATAATTTCTCAAAAAAGAGTAAGCTCCTGCAGGAATTTATCATTTGGTATATAATACAGCCTGCTGCTGATGTAATTAGTATGTAATAAAGTATTATCGAGGCTGAGTAAACCGCAGTTTTTATAACCGAAAAATTTTATCGGTTCAAAAAAAATAATTTAACTAAAGCTCTTTTTCTTTCACAATTTGCGCTCGCAGCGGATTTTTATTTATCTCGGCATACAGGTTACGGTTTTTGTAAATATTTGCCGCCAGGAAAACCGCTTCACGGAAAGAGCTTTCATCTGCCTGGTTTTTCCCGGCTATGTTATAAGCTGTACCATGGTCGGGCGAAGTTCTTACCACACGCAAGCCGGCGGTATAATTAACGCCTGTTTCAAAATTCAGCAGTTTAAAAGGTGTTAAACCCTGATCGTGATACATAGCCAGTATGCCGTCAAAACTATTGTATAAACGGCTTCCAAAAAAGCCATCGGCAGGGAAGGGCCCGAAAGCCAGAATACCGTTCTGTTTGGCTTTTTCTATAGCAGGTTTAATTATTTCTGCTTCTTCCTGGCCCAGTAAACCATCCTCACCGGCATGCGGATTCAAGCCAAGTACAGCTATTTTTGGCGAGCGTATATTAAAATCGCTTTCCAGGCTGGTTTGCATGGTTTGCAGCTTGCTTACAATACCTTCAATAGTTAGGTGGCCGGCAACCTGGTTAAGCGGAACATGCCCTGTAGCAACACCTATCTTAAAATCCTGGCCAATGAGAAACATCAGTGAGCTGTTGGCGCCAAATTTTTCTGTCAGATACTCGGTATGGCCGGGAAAACTGAATTCTTCTGACTGTATGGTGTGCTTATCTATTGGCGCTGTTACAATAGCATCAAGCAGGCCATTTGCAGCATCGTAAGTCATAGCTTGTAAGCTTATCCATGCGTATTTGCCACTTTCCTGGCTTGGCTGCCCAAAATTTATTCGCGGATTATCCGGCCAGGCATTCACTACATTAATCCGATCAGGCCTTGCTTCGCGCACTTCTTTAATCTGCGTAAAATTAAATGTCCTGGCATCAAGCACCTTGCGGATAAAAGAAATTGTTGCTCCGGCGCAGTAAATTACCGGTGTGCAATATTGCAGTAAACGGTTGTCGGCAAAAGTTTTTACTATTATTTCCAAACCAATACCATTAAGATCGCCGCAGCTGATACCGATTAATGGTTTACGATGTTCTGTGCTCATTTATTTTGCTGCGAAATTTTTTAAAAAGTTAAAAAGTAATCGTACGCCAACACCCGTTGCGTTTTTGCTACGGTAAGCTTCCTGACCACTAACAAAGGCCGGGCCTGCAATATCTAAATGAAGCCATGGATAATCTGTAAAATGCTGCAGGAATTTACCTGCCGTTATTGCTCCGCTGGACTGGCCTGCGGCAACATTTTTCAAGTCGGCAATATCAGATTTTATCATTTCACCATATTCATCCCAAAGCGGGAATTCTACCAGCCTTTCGTAGGTTTGCCTGCCGCTTTCCTCAAGTGATTTTTTGACTTCTTCATTGGCTGTGCCCATATAAACAATACCCTGGTGGCCAATTGCGCGTGCTGCAGCTCCGGTTAAAGTTGCCAGGTCCATAGCTAACATGGGCTTGTATTTTTTCGCGTATGATAATGCGTCAGCCAGTATGAGCCTTCCTTCGGCATCTGAGTTTAGGACCTCTACCGTTGTGCCGTCAAACATGGTTATTACATCGCCTGGTGCAACGGCTCTTTCGCCCGGGCGGTTATCAGTTGCAGGTATTAGCCCGATAACATAAACCGGTAATTTTGCTGCGGCAATGGCATATATGGCGCCAATAACCGCCGCACCGCCTGCCATATCACATTTCATGGCATCCATAGAGCCGGGTGTTGGCTTTATGGTAAGCCCTCCGGTATCGTAAACCACACCTTTGCCAACCAGTATTATGGGCTGCTTATTAGCAGCGCCTTTCGGCTTCCACTCCATTATGGTAAATGTAGGCGGGTCAATACTACCCGCGTTAACTGCAAGCAGGCCGCCCATTTTCAGCGATTGAATTTTCGATAAATTGAAAATTTCGGTTTTAATGCCAAGTGCCTTGCCGGTTTCCTGTGCTGCCTCGGCAAGTTGCTCAGCATTTAGGTGAGAGAATGGTGCATTCACCAGGTCTCTCGCCAGGTATGTTCCGTTAATAACAGCCTGCAGGCCGGTTACATCTTCGGTGCTGATGTTTTCGCCCGAAAGGTAAATGGTTTTTAAGTATGCTTCCTTTGGCTCTTTCTTATATTTCTCAAAAGTATAATAACCCAGGGCCAGTCCTTCTGCATAAGCCAGCAGAATTTGGGTATCGCTGCTATCCGTTTGTAAATAAATTTCCTCTGCTTTAAAGCTGCGCAGTTCCCCAGCAAGCACGGCGCCGGCCTTGCGGGCGTCTTCCAGCTGCAGGTACCCGGCTTTTTCGGCGTCAGCAAATTGTATATAACGGTTGTGCGCTTGTTTATAGAAGCTTATAACTGGTTTTTTTGCTTCGGTAAGGCGTTTTATTACAGCCTGCTCATTTTCATCAAAACCAAAAACGGAATAATTGGCGCTGTTTTTATTGGTTAGCAGCAAAGCGGTATTGGCGGCTTTATCTGCATCGGCAATGCGTATCTCAATCATAAAATTCTCTTCTCACTGTAGTTTGATGAAACAAATATATAACAAATTGAAATCTGCATTAATACTTAATATCGCTTTAGTATAAATAAGGCGCTATTTTGAGCGGAGATTGCTTATTTTTGCATTAGGTAATTACTTTAAATAATCTTATTTTCATTGTCGTTCCATTCTCCAAAAAAGTATTTCGGCCAGCATTTTTTAAAAGAAAAAAGTATTGCGGAAAAAATTTGCAATAGCCTGCAGATGGCCGGTGTACAATATGAAAAATTGCTTGAAATAGGCCCGGGCCAGGGCGTGCTCACTCAATTCCTGTATGCCTTGCACGGGGAAAATCTGCATCTTGTGGAAATAGACAAAGATCTTGTGCCTGGCTTGAAAAAGAAATTCCCGTTGATTGCGGACCAGGTGCACGAGCTTGATTTCCTGGAGCTTGATTTAGGCGAGCTTTTTGACGAGCAGGTTGGTATCATAGGAAATTTCCCGTATAATATTTCATCGCAGATACTTTTTAAGCTGGTTGATAACCGCAGCCGGGTACCGGAGCTGGTGGGCATGTTTCAGCGTGAGGTGGCGCAGCGCGTTATTTCGAAACCGGGCAATAAAGTGTACGGCCTGCTTAGCGCATGGGTGCAGGTTTTTTACGAATGCGAATATCTTTTCACCGTTAGCGAAGGCTGTTTTAATCCGCCGCCGAAAGTAAAATCGGGCGTTATACGGTTAAAACGTAAAGAAAACTGGCAAAACATAGGTGTAGATGCCGGTTTGCTGCTGCAGGTAATTAAACAGGCTTTCGGCCAGCGGCGTAAAACCCTTCGTAATGCACTCAAAGCATTTTCACACGCATATATATATGTAGAACCCGATATACTGGACAAGCGTGCGGAAACATTATCGTACCAGGATTTTATTGATCTCGCCAGGGTTTTTGAGGAACATGGAAGATAGGAGATAGGATTAAGAAGTGAGAAGAGTTAAGGGTTTTTTATACATAGGGCTTCGCCCCATGCTGACACAGTTCGCCCTTGCAGGGCTTTGTGTAGCGTAAATAGTTAGAATTGAAATATTAATTGAAATAAAAGTAAAAAGAAATGCAAAGCGTTGGAAAGGCCTTAAATTATAAGCGTTAAGAAAACAGCTTTAAAGCATAAATGCAAATGGTGAATTGTGAATGGTAAATTGTAAATTAACGCTGAATTAACTTACGAAGCAACAGGCGAGCCAACGCAACAGAACAACATGCACAAAATGAACTGGCGGCTCTTGTTGCAGGTGGAAAATGCTTTAAAACTGTTTTTAGCTTAATAATTTACAGCCTTGAACTTTTACTCATATATCTTTTATT
>DAIUCM010000102.1:0-14751 GCA_036846145.1 Bacteroidota bacterium | reverse complement strand
AATTCGGGGCTCTGAGCCACAGCCCGGGGAGCTCCGACTTAAAATTTAATCGTTTAATATGTTATAATTTTATAATTGTAAGCCGTATCTAAATTTTAGTGGCATTCTAAAATCAGCGCTCCGAGGTCTTTGGCTCACAAAACGCTAATTAAAAAATTTCTTAACTCAATGCCATTGATTCAACATTCACCATTTATTTAAACGGATTCCGCGCTATCCATTCCGTTTTCGGCTCGAAATATTCGAACAGGCTGGAAGTAAATAAATTCAGCAGCGGATGGGTATGTTTAATAAAACCAAAAGCCTGCTCGGCCTGCGCACCAACAGAACTCTTTATTTCCATGGCCGATCTGCCTAAAATTACCTTGCCGGTCTGTAGAGAAATAGCGGTTTCCACAAAATCATACAGCATATTGAGGTACAGCATTTTTTCCTTTTGTACAGCCGCATCATAACCCAGAAAATAGGCTTCAAACTGGTTGTTATTTTTGATAAGCGTGTTGAAACCGACCAGTTGCTCATCCAGGAAATAACCACGGAAAAGGAAATCATCGCCAAGCTGCTGTTTGAAAACCTCGAAATGATTGACAGGCAGATAGAAAGTATTGAAGGAAGCATTTTCCGCAACAGTGAGATATAGCTCGTGGATGCGCGCATTATGCTGACTGATCTCAGTTTCCGATAGCAATCGCTTCTCTATGCCTTCCGCTTTTTTACGGGCGCGGTTATATTGCGTGCGATACTTTTTATTCAGCTCAGCCGTGTAATCTGCCATGGTTTGCCAGTTGTCCTTCACCGAAAAAACCATGTTTGGCTGCGCGCTGAACTGGTGGAAACCGCCGGCTGCTTCCATGATGTCCGGCTCAGGCTGCGCATCGAAATCCTTTATAACAACCATGTTAATATTTATACACTTGCGGCGGTACTGCTCCTGCAGATCTTTTATTGAATCCTGCAACAGCGCCAGCGCTTCCCGGCGTGAAATATCATCGGAATGCAGGAATGCGTTTTGGCCGGTAATGGTGTTGTTGCCGATAACGATAATATGCGAGGAGAACCGTTTCACCAGGTAATTCTGCGCGCTGAAAGCCTTGCCGCTCCCCGCAAAAGTTTTGATGTTACCGAGGTTTATATACTGGGCAAGCGCAATGCCGCACAGGCTGTTGTTTTTGTACAGGCCAATAAAATGGCATTGCATATTTTCCGGCGCCGCTTTTTGCAAAACCGCCAGGTAAGCGCGACTTAAAAGCACATTCGGTTCGGCAAGCAGATCCCAGCGGGTAGGCAGCGCAGCAGCATCTGTAAACAGGCTGTATGTCAGCGTGTTGGACTGCGTTCCGGGTATTGCTTTTGTAAACCGGTGAAGATCAAGTTTTAAAGCTATCCGGTTATGTGCCGCCGCAACAGGTTTGCAAAACATATAAAAATAAGCGTGTAGTTTTAGGTAATGGGTAAAGCTTGTGTACCGGTGCAGCGCAAATATAAGGCCGAATTACCGTTTTTCGGGTTGAATGGCAGCGCAGGATTTTGCATACACTTATTGCCTGTTTGTAATGGCAGGCGAAAACTATAAAAGATGCGCATGCGCCAAATGGCTGATTTTTCCTGTATCCCTTCAGCCGCAGCCTGAACCTATAACAAAAGCATTTTTAGCGCTATGCCTATATGGAAACCTGCGATATTTTAAATTTTGAATGCTAAATGTTGAATTATTTTAATCATGGAAGCGCCAATCATAGCATTTTTTAATTTTTAATGCTGTCAACTTTAAATAATTTTTTGGGCGTGCCCCATTGGGTTAGGCTGTCTGCTTTTACTCCTGCTATCGTTGCGGGGTACCCGCTTCCATCCTTCACGCAATATTATTCAAGCAATTACAAAATTCACAAAACATTATTTAAATTAGCGATTTTTAAATATTATGGCAAAACAACGTAAAATTAGAGGTGATATTAAAATTGGAAATTTAGAAAAGAAGCTTGGGCTTGAGCCTGGTTCAATAAGAAACCCTGATGGTAGTGATGCTAGAAGTGATAAAACACTAAAGAAGTTACGTGAAGAGTTTAAAAAAGCAGTAGGTCCCAAGGTAAAATCTAATCCTCATCTAAAATCTGGTTCTGTTTCTAAATCGAAATCATCCAGCAAAAAAGATAAAAAGTAATTTAATTTAGTAATATGAGAGAATATTCATATAGTGTCTTTTTAAATTGCCCTTTTGATTCAGAGTACGAGCCACTTCGGAAAGCAATTGTATTTACTATAATACGTTGTGGGTTTATTGTTCGTTGCGCAGATGAAGATCACACTGAAAAAAACAGATTCAACAGAATTTTGAATATGATTAATGAAAGTAAATATGGTATTCACGATTTATCAAGGATTAATTTAAATGAAGGTGAAATGCCTCGTAATAATATGCCACTTGAGTTAGGCATTTTTATTGGTAGTAAAGAATATAAAGATAACAAGAAGGATTATTTAGTTTTAGATAGTGTACCACATAGATATAAGCAGCACACAACTGATTTGGGCGGCCAAGATCCAAGTATACACAAAAATGAACCCAAAGAAATTATCAAATGTGTAAGAGATTGGTTAGCACCGAAATCAAAAGATAGATCAGATATACCAAGCGCAAGTATTTTATTTGAAGAGTTCGAAAATTTTAATTCAGATGCACCAGACTACTGTGGTAAAAAGAAATTAATTTTTGAAGAACTAACATTCTCTGAATACTACAATATTGCTACTGATTGGATTAAAGATAGACAAAAGAAAATGGAGGTCAATCTACATATCCCAGTAGAGCATTTACTGTAATTTGGATTTTTTATTTTATTGGGTGTGACCCCAAATATTATTTTAGAATTGTACAATCGTTATGGATTTATTTGGTGACTTTGAGCAGATAAAAAAAAGTGAAATTGGCAGGAGTAAAATCACCTATAAAAAAGCAGCTTCTATATTAACAGAGGCGAAGGGATTTATGAGTAGTTATGACTATACATTAAATCCTTACTCAGGTTGCTCATTTGGATGCACATACTGTTATGCTGCTTTTTTTTCAAGATTTGAAGATTTAAGTAAGAATTGGGGATATTGGGTACATGTGAAAGAAAATGCATTAGGATTACTTGTTAAACTTCGTAAAAAATCATTGCGAAATAAAACGATTTATATGAGTAGTGTGACTGATCCATATCAACCAGTCGAAAGAGAGTTAGAGCTTACTAGAAATATATTAAATGAGTTGCTAATTTATCATCAGCCTAGACTCGTTATACAAACTAGAAGTCCACTGGCAACACGAGATATAGATTTGTTTACTCAGTTTGACAACATTCAAGTGAATATGACTATAACTACTGATAGTGAGAATGTGAGGAAAGTTTTTGAGCCATTTTGTCCATCAAATGCAATGAGGTTAAATGCTATTAAAGCAATTAACAAAGCTGGAATTAATGCTTGTATAACGATGACACCACTTTTGCCAGTTGAGAATGCAGTAGAATTTGCACAAAAGCTTCTTGATACCGGAATAAAAAAATATATAATTCAACCTTTTCATTCTGAAAAAGGAAAATTTATAGCAAGTACTCGAGAAGAAGCGATGAAACTTGTACGAGAAATGGACTGGACGAACGAAAAATATTTACAAGTATTAGAAACAATTAAAAAATACATTCCAGATATTGGTATCGGCAAGGATGGATTTGCACCTATATGAAAAACAAATTAAAGGAATGGTTGATAAACCAACAAAGCGTTTTAGATACTATTATAGCAAATGCTGCAGTTCAATATTATAAATCAAATAAAGACCAAGCCAACTTTTCTTATGATCTAAAGAAGTGTCATGAAGAAAGTTATAACTTAATTAGAGGAAAAGACCTATGCTATGATAGGGCTAATACTGCATTTGCTTATTCTTTATGGTATCATGCCAGGCGCGTTAATACCTTTTTAAGTTTTTATACTGATAAATTATTTGAATTACAGGGACAAAACGTTGAAATATTTGATTTAGGTGCAGGTGCTGGTGCAGTGCAATGGGCTGTAGGATTAGTATACTCAGGATTAAAGCACTTAGGTCTACAGCCACCTCGCATCACAATTATAAATATTGACACTAGCCCGTTTATGCTTATATATTGCAGAGATTACTTGTGGAAGAATTTTTGCAACCATTATTTAGAGAATGAAACTCAGTTTAAAGTCAGATATTCAGTAAATTCCTGGAATAATGAAGAGAATTTAGAAACTTCAAACCCTTGGTTAGTTTCAAGTTATCTTTTTGATATTTCCGATAATAAAAATGATGTGGCTAATGATTTTTTAAAACTTGTAAATAAATATAAACCAAATACAGTTTTACTTTTGACTTCATGTCAAGCAGAAAAGAAAATATTTTTACAAACATTAAGGGATGTATTTGTAAGAAACGGTTATAATTCACAACTAGTGGAAGATAATAATTTACTTTTCAATTCATCCTTGACTAGCATAAACTCTATCAGGTTAAAACTAGGTATAAATTTAAATGTAGAGCAATTAAAAAGAGCTGCAACTTGGACTGACTATAGTTATTCTGGCCTAATACTTACCAAAAGTCAAATCCAACTAAACTTTGGCTCTAAGACAAATAATGTTTCAAGTATTAATATATTTTCACCACCAATAACAGTTAGGAGAGATGTTAAGCTAAATCCGAAACAACTTGAAGCGGCTGAAAATACAGATAGAGCTGTGGTAATAGTAGGTCCTGCAGGTTGTGGAAAAAGTATTGTTATCACAGAAAGAATCAAAAATATTGTAAATGAAAGAAATTACGACACTGAACTAACGATTTTGTTAACTACGTTCAATAAAGGACTAATAGGAAAATTGTCTGAATGGATTAAGGATATATTAGATTCAAATAAATATTCATTTAGAAACGACCGTAATTTCTACGGGTACTCTGAAAAGTCTTGCCATTTTACTTTTAAAGGCTCAAATAAAACAAATATAAGATTATTGCATTTTGATATGCTCCCTAAATATCTGGGTGATATTCGTTACAGAGGGTTAGTCGAAAAAGAAAAGCATCTGCAAGTAATTGCTAATATTATATATAACTTAAAAGTAGAAGAATCTATATTAGATGATAGGTTTGATAATTTACTTAATCCAGAATTTATATTCGAAGAGTATCACCGTGTGGTTTATGGGTTACAGTATTTTAGAAAAGAACAGTATATAGAAGAAAAAAGAGTCGGACGTGGAAGCAATCCTTCTTTACCAAGAGGAAGTAAAAAGAGAGAGTATATTTGGATATGCATTATTCGCTATTATAAGTTCATTAAGCAACAAAATATGCAGTCTTTTATAACTAGAAGGCAGGAGTTCCTAACAAAACTCAGAAAGGAAGAATTAGATATTAAGTTCGACTATATTTTAGTCGATGAATTTCAGGATTGTACAAATGCAGACTTTGAAATTTTTTTCCGAATGCTTGACAATCCCGATAAGCTTGTTTTAGCCGGTGATTTGGCTCAAGCAGTTCATATTGGTAAAACAGCTCGTATTCCAAGGGATGAGAGAATGTCTAGAAGACGTTTTTATAGGTTAGAAGGTTCATATAGATTGCCTGTAAGAATTAGTGAATGCATTCGAAAACTTTCGGAAAAAATAGTTGAAACATTTAGTAACGAAGAAGGGGTTAACAGTATTACTCCTTATAAAGCTTCTCCTCCAGGAGCGAGGCCAATAGTTGTATATGGAGAAACTGTAGAAGGTATCGGGAAAAAGTTAAAAGACGTTTTTCAAACGTATAAGATATATGATCTGAAAAAAGTTTGCATTCTGGAAAAAGATGATATTTTAAATCGCCAGCTTAACCAACTAGGTGTAAGTTCAGAAACAGACACAATATTAAGCTTAAAAGGCTTAGAAAAAGAGTGTATAATTTGGTCGACTAGAATTCCTTTGGAATATGAAAAGGAAGTATATGAATTTGTTTATACTATCTTAACAAGAACGTCATCAATATTAATTATTGCTTTATCAGATAGAACTCAGGATTTATATATGCAAGTTTTAGGCTTGCTTGATAGAGAAAGATTAATATTTTGGGACAAAGAATCTGAAGATAAGTTTGATAGTTTTTGCGAGCCTTCAAATGCGACGGCATTAATAGATGAAGACTAGATTCGCGTGAAGGATGGAAGCGGTTACCCCGCAGCGATAGCGAGGAGTAAAAGCGGACAGCCCTTCAATCAATTAAAAATTAAAAATGAAGCATTAAAAATTGGCTTCGCACATATATGAGTACGCTAAAAAATGCTTTAGGTATTTAGATTTGCTTCTGGAATAGCCGCGAATGTGCATTTTTAATTTTTAATTCTACATTTTTAATTGAGCATCACGCGTTCAGTTCCTGTTTTTTCCTGATCTCATCTTTCAATACATTCGGGTTGGCTTTGCCCGTGGTGATGTATGGCAGTAAACTTTGCGCCAGGTAGTAGGTCCAGCCTTTGGAACAGTCGCCGAAACACTCTATGGCCGGCACCAAGCCCTTGTGCGTAAAGGTGATGTGCGTTTTATTATCCTGCCGGCTGATAACGAAAACCTGGCTGGTGCCGTTCCACTCGGTTTTATCCTGCAGGAAACTAAGATGGCTGTCCGTAACCAGCCACGCTATCTTTTTGCCTGGAATGCTTTCCGTAACTGTATGCCTGGAATAATGCACATCTTCGAAACGCACTTCAAATGTTTCGCCGGCTTTTTGCGATTCGCCTTTAAAATCTTCGCTCCACCAGGCGCGCACATGGTTTATGGCGTTAAAAACTTCTTCCGGCGTTTGATCCACGATCATGGTATAAGTAAAATCTGCGTTCATGTTTTTTGGAATGAGTGATTGAGTGATTGAGTAAATGAGTAAATAATTTTTTAAAATCGTCAGCTACAAAACTATTGACTAATTCTTTCCGCGAAAAGGTGAAAAACAGACAATCTAACGGGTTGATTTGGACAAAATGAATGATTATTTTTGCCTTCAAAAAATGAGTAAATGAGTGAATATTTTTCACGGCAAAGCATTTTTTGGCGTTTGCTTATATGGAAGAATCTAAATTACCGAAGCGCTCTTCCAAATTATTTACGCACTTACTCAATTACTCAATCACTCATTTCTCTATAACATGAAGCATCTTACCATCCTCGTACCAAACGGCGAAAACAACCTGAGCAGCATCGTTGGCACTTACAAAATATTCACTCGCGCGAATGAATACTTGCAGGAGAGTGGCAGGCCGCAGCCTTTCAAAATAGAACTGGCAGGTGTTTCAGCAGTAGTGGATTTTCATGGCGGATTGTTTTCCGTAAAGCCGCACACAAATATTTCCAACATCAGCAAAACCAATCTCATTATTATTCCATCGCTCAACCACAATTATGAGAAATCTGTACAGGAAAATGGTTTGTTGATAGACTGGATTGCGAAGCAATACAAAGCAGGTGCGGAAATAGCCAGTATTTGCACAGGGGCTTTCCTGTTAGCTACAACCGGGTTACTGGATGGAAAAAGCTGTTCTACGCATTGGGCGGTTGCGGAAAATTTCAGGAGTAAATTCCCCAAAGTTAAACTGGAAACCGATAAGCTGATCACCGACGAAAATGGAATCTACACCAACGGCGGCGCTTATTCTTTTCTCAATTTAATTATTTACCTCGTAGAAAAATATTATGATCGGCAAACGGCTATTTTCTGTTCCAAAGTTTTCCAGGTAGAAATGGATCGCCCGAACCAATCGCAATTCATTATTTTCAAAGGACAGAAACTGCACAGCGATGAAATGGTAAAACAGGCGCAGGAATACATTGAAAGCAAAGTGCAGGAGAAAATTTCCTTCGAGCAATTATCGTCTCAATTTGCTGTCGGCCGAAGAAATTTTGATCGGCGATTTATAAAAGCCACCGGAAATACACCATTGGAATATGCGCAGCGCGTAAAAGTAGAATCTGCCAAAAAAGCACTGGAAACAACCCGCAAAACCGTGAATGAAGTAATGTATGAAGTTGGTTATACTGATGTTAAAGCATTTCGCGAAGTGTTCAGGAAAATTACGGGAATGTCGCCGCTGGAGTACAGGGCGAGGTATAACAAGGATGCGGTTTTGAGGTAAATTAGTTTAACAGATTTCCATATAAGCTATCACTGAAAAATACTTCGAAACGCTGTAATTAAGCTTTTACCGGCAATTCATTTTTAATAGCCCTGTCAAACACAAAAGTGCCGAACGGGATCAGCGAAGCTATAAACGCCAGCGCGGCTTTTATAAAGCTCCATTTCTGTACCATCCAAACATGCAGTAAAGCCAGGCAAAACGGCACGAAAAGGATTCCGTGAATCCAGCCGTTGATCTTCACCGCTTCGGGCATATCGCCAAAATATTTCAGCGGCATGGAAATGAAAACCAGAATTACGTAAGAAATACCTTCCAAAATAGCGATTAAACGGAAACGGCCGAGCGCGGTAGAAAGATCGAAACTGAGCATATATGGGTTGGCTGAAAAATGCTTTGAATATGATGCAAAGGTACGGAAATTCAATTAGCCAATTTATATAAATGAGTAAATGAGTAATTGAGTAAATAAATTAGAATCCATAACTCATAATTTCAAAGAGAAACAAGCTCTCCATCCGCCAGATGAATTACCTGGTCGCTGCGCTCAGCGAAATCATCATCGTGTGTAACCATCAGCATGGTCTGGCCTTTTTCTGCCGATAGCTGTTTAAAAAGCTCGAAAACAATTTCGGAGTTATGGCTGTCCAGGTTTCCTGTTGGTTCATCGCCCATAACAATTAAGGGTTCGTTGATGAGCGCACGCGCAATGGCAACACGCTGCTGCTGGCCGCCGGAAAGTAGCGAAGCGCGTTTTTTCGCCTGGTCATGCACACCTAAAAGTTTCAGCAATTCATAAGCGTTGTGTTCTACTTCTTTGGCGGAATATTTTGCGCGTTTAAGGCCGGGAAGCATTACGTTTTTTAAAGCGGAAAACTCCGGTAACAAATAATGAAACTGGAACACGAAACCTATATGATGATTACGGAAATCGGCCAGGAAACTGTTGCTTTTGCCGTGCATTTCTTCGCCGTTTATTTTTATGCTTCCTGTGTAATCTGTATCCATAGTAGAAAGGAGGTACAGCAAAGTAGATTTCCCGCTGCCTGATTTTCCCGTAATGGAAACGAATTTGCCTTTCTCTATGCCGAAACTGATGTTTTTCAGCACATGAAAATCGGCCGGTTCGTGGAAATGCTTGTTTATATTTTTGACTTCAAGAACGTTCATAAAATAAGTATTGGGTAATGTGTATTGGGATATGAGATATTATCTGATGTATAAATAATTTCGCATTTGGTATTTCAATTCTTGTTTTTGCCCTCTAAAGCCGGGCGGGCTTCTCCTTTTTTCTTGATAAAAAAGGAGCAAAAAATCAAGGCTGTAAATTATATTCGCTAAAAATAGATTTAAAGCATTTACTACCCGCAACCCGAACCGCCAGTTCTTGTAACAGTTATTGTTTTATGGCGTTGGCTCTGCGGGTTGCTCCGTAAGTTTTTTCATCATCAATTCAACCTTAAAGCATTTTTCACCAATATCATATATGCTTTAAATCTATTTTCTTAACGCTTATAATTTAAGGCCGGTAAAGCGCAATTAAGCTTTATTAACTCATAATCCATAATCCATAATCCAAAATCCATAACTCATAATATGTCCCAGCAGAGTCTCTTGTAAAGGACTCTGCGCATTCAACGCTCCGATCGCAGAGTCCCTTACAGGAGACTTCTGCTAAGACATAAGTTATTAATTCATAATTAAAAACAATTTCCATATAAGCTTCAGCTGAAAAATCATTCAAAATTCATAATTCAACATTCAAAATTTTCCTCAAAATCATCCTCTTAAAATGCTTATTGGGTCTACATTGGCGGCTTTGCGCGATGGAATAAATCCGGATAAAGCGGTGGTTAAAATGCCGAAAGTGAAACCGGTTACATAATACATCGGGTTGAAACTCACCGGCAAATGATCAATGGTGATCATCACATCGCTGTGGAAAGGCACTTTTGATAATCCATACGCCGCCAGGAAACCGATCAGCAAACCCATCAACGCACCGAAAATACCGATCACCAAAGCCTGAATCAAAAATATCCAGCGAATATCGCCATCCGAAAAACCCATCGCTTTCAAAATCGCGATGTCTTTCATTTTTTCGTAGATCATCATGGTGAGAATATTAAAAATACCAAATCCGGCCACCAGCAAAATAGTCGTCGCCACGCCGTAAACGATCATGGTACGTAGTGCTTCCCCATCTAAAAAAGCTGAATTGTCTTTCTTCCAGTCGCTTCCCTTAAAGCCGTATGTTTTTTGCAGTTCCTGGCTCATTTGCGGCGCCATTTCGTTGTCGTGCAGCTTTATTTTTATATCGGTGATGTACGATGCCGGTACATTCAGAAACCGCTGCACCGTGTTGATGCTGGCATAGCTCTGCAGCTTGTCAATATCAGAAATTCCGGTCTTGAATGTGCCTACTACATTCACCAGGAAATTATTGCCGTTTTGCGTGGTAACATACAGCCGGTCGCCGGTTTTTACGTTCAGTTTTTTAGCCAGGCTCACACCCATTACCAGGCTGTTGGGAATGGTATTCAGCTCGCGAAAACTGCCATCCACAATTTTATCCTGCAGGTTGTACATGGCATTTTCATTTTCAAAATCTACACCTACTACCAAACCATTGATGGCGCTGCTGCCGAACCTGTAAAATACCTGCGAATTCACAGAGCCGGAAATAGCTTTTACGCGTGGATCTTTCTGCAATTCATTAATCACCTCTTTTCCGTCTTTCAGGTTCAGCAAAATCTGTTTTGGCTTGGTATGATGTACAATATTCACCGCGCCGGGCTGCACATTATCCAGCACATTTTTCTCGGCAATTTCCGCCTCATTGTACAATCGTAAATGCGGCGACTGCTCAAAAATCAGGTTCTTGGTATAATCGTTGGTGCCGGTAATAAAGCTCACCATGAAAATAAAAACCGTGATGCCGAACGTAACGCCAATCGTTGCAATAATGGTTTGTTTCAGCTTGGCGCGCATGTGCGTAAAAGCAATGCCGGCCGCCAGTTTCATATCGTTAAGCAGTTTCATAACTTACTGATTTTTAGCTATGATATCACCGGTTTTAAGGCCGCTTTTCACTTCCACATTGTTGCCGCTGCGCGCGCCGGTTTGTATCTTTATCTTCTGCAGATTTTCACCATTTTGCAATTGAACGCTATCGCCGGGCAATAAATACGTGGCAGGAATTACCAGCGATTTTGCGCCTTCGCGGATGATAATATTTGCCTCGACAGACGATTGCGGATAGAAATTTTCGGTTGATGAAACCCTGGCTTCCACCTTAAAACTGCGCGTATCTTTTTGCAATACCGGCACAATTTTGCTCACCTTCGCTTCGAACTGTTTGCCCGCATATGCATCGGTCTCAAAAAATACTTTCTGGCCTATTTTCACCTTGCTGATGTCGCGTTCATCAATCAATAATTCCAGCTTGTAATTGCCTTCCAAACCAACCATCATCACCGGATCATTGGGTTGTACAAGTTCCCCTTCCTCATAATTGAGGTTATACACTTTCCCGTTGATGGGGCTTGTTAAAACTTTTCCTTCGCGAGATGACTTCAGCGCAGCCAATTGATTTTCAGCAGTTAATAAGCGGCTGTTGAGCTCGTTTTTCTGCGCATTGTAACGCTGCTCGGCACTTTTGTATTCCGTAAATGAACTTTCCATTTGCAGCCTCGCATTTTCCGCCTGCTGCTGGCTCACAGCTTTGTCTTTCAATAAATCTTTATATTTTTCATAAGTCAATTTATCCTGCTCATATTTCTCTTTCGCCAGCTTAATTTTCATTTTCAGCTCGTTTAAAACCGCCGAATTTTCAGCTGCATTTTGCTGTGCCAAACCAACCTGCCGGTTAAGGATTTCCATTTGTTTTGCATCGCTTTCCGTACCTAAAATAGCAAGCAGATCGCCTTGTTTTACGCTGTCGCCTTCCTTCACCAAAATCTTTAAAATATTCTGCGGCGTGGCCGATTTCAGGAAGTGATATTCCAATGGCATAATTTCGCCGCTGGCATAAACCGCTTCGTTCAAAGTTTGCTCGGTAACAGTATGTGTGTCAAGCTTTTTGCCGCAGCTCATAACCACGAAAGCCATATGTGCAACTATCCAAAAATGCTTCATTTCTTTAGATTTTATTTATTCTGTAAGTATTGTAATTCTGTGTAATGTTTAATGTAATTGATGCGCGCTTCGCTGAGTTTTTCCTGCGCCATCTGCAGGTCCTGTTCCACCTGTTTCAACTGGATCATATCAATTAATCCTTTTTCTATTTTTTGCTTCGTGAGCCGCTCATTTTCCTGCGCCAATAGCAATTGTTCCTCGCGGTTTTTCATGCTTTCCAAAGCTTCATCAAGTAATAATTGCTCGCGCATAAAATTCTTCTTTTGCCCTTCCTGGTAACTGGAAAATTCCATATCTGCCTGTCGCCAAAAATGCTTTTGAATTGCCGGATTATACGCCATATTACCCAGAGAAAATATCGGCACACGTAACTGCAAACCCACATAAGCGCTTGGAAACCATTCGTTTTCTGTAATAAAATTGATGTTCTCGCCGAAGCCCAATTGCCTGTATGCGCTGTTGATCCTCAAGCTCGGATAGAGTGAAGAATAAGCGTTTTTATATTGCTGCCGCGAAACTTCCACGCGCATTTTCTGCCACTGATAATCAGGCAAATTGCTTTCGCTGAAGCTGGTATTTTGTAAAGTCGGAATATTTGAATTTCCTGAAATTTTCAGTTCATTTTCCAGCGGAAATCCCATCCAGAATTTCAAATCCATATATGCCTGCTCCAAAAAATGCTTCGATTTTGAAAAGGCTTCTTCACGTTCCTTTAAAATGTTGAGCGACTGGTTGAAAGCGATCTTATCTGTAAAACCTTTTTCGAACTGCAGCGACAGCAAACGGTGAATTTCCCTGTAATTTTCCAGTAATTCCGCGGTGGTTTTTACATTCTGCTGCTGTTGCTGAACCGCGTAAAACGCCATGCTCACATTCCGTGAAAGCGCTTTTTGCAAGGCAGAAATTTCGCTTTGTTTTGCCTGGTTTTGCAGCGCCGCCAGCCGTATATTCTGCCAGCTTTGCACATCCACCAGTTTCAGGCTTGCCTCCAAACCATAGCTGCCCATCCACGGCGTTCCCATACGCACAGGGATAAATTTTCCCGGCTGCCCGATGAGCTCGCCCGGCAAAACCTGCACGGGAATCTGCCAGTAATTATCAATATTGGCGTTGGCGGTGATTTCCGGAACCAGTTGCGCAATGCTCGATTTTTTCTGGATCTCCGAAGCCTTTAATGATTCCGTGGAAGCCAGCAGAGAAAGGTTGTGTTTTTGCGCGTAGGCGATGCAGCTGTCCAGGCTCCATGTTTGCGCGTGTGCGGGATTTTTAACAATCAGCAGCAATAAGAAAAACGCTGCCATTTTCAGGATTTTCATATCATCTTTTGTTTTCTTTATTCTGAAAGTTCTTAACATAAAGAACCAATCATTCAAAATTTTTTTATTCCAGTTTATTATTCAGCGAAATCATCTTTTTCCAACGCTCCACAATAATAGGCACTTCCGCCAAAAGCATTTTATAAAGCATAGAAATATCCTCCAAACGCTGAGAAAAATCATCTTTTATGCCGCGGCTTACCCGGATATCATCCAGCATAAAGTACATCATTTTAAACTTTGATGTAATGAGGCTTTCATCGAGCATGAAATTAAAGGTAACATTAAAATACCGCTTTCTTTGCCCGCCAACTGTCTTGGAATCAGCCATATTGGTGTTGGTCAGCATCTTCAACGCACCGGAAACCGCGCTCTTGCTCACCTTGAAATAATCCACCAGGTCTTCGAAAGTGGCGCCATGATCGGGGCTTAACAACAGGTAAATAAACACGCGTGCCGCCACAGGAGATAATCCCATCTTCTCCATCATTACGCCATACTGCTCTATTTTCTGCCTGTGCTGCTCCATATCTTCAAATTTCGATACAAATGTATAAAGTTTTTTTAGTTCTGCAAGTGGAGAACTAAAAATTTTTTTAAGTTTATTTTATGTTTGAAATAAACTGGGTTTTCAGAATGTACGTATAAATCTTATATTTGGAGGTATATAGGAATTGAATGGAACATTTACAAATAATACTGCCCGCAGTATTGCTTTTAATTGGTTTTCTATTAAAATTATTAATAGGCAGAAAATACGATTTACCTGCAACTATTCAAGCAATATGTGAGCTTCCAGTTGACATTGTCTTACTATCTCTTTCATTCGTGGTAGCTTTTACAATCGCGAAAGTAGATAATCAAACATTGGGTTTATTTTACTGTTTTATTGGGTTTGCATTTACCATTTTGATTGTGTTATTGTGGAGAGTTTCAATAGACCAATTCCTTAAAGGAACTAAGTGGTGGATTCTTTTTCTGGTATTAAATCTTATAATTTCAGGGATTACAATCAATATAGCTGTAAGCTTATTAATGGAAACTGAAAAAACAGAAATAATTCTGAATAATTCTGAAATTAATTCAAAACAATAAAATGACTGATATTTTTAATATATCAATACTTTTAATAG
>DAIUCM010000101.1:0-14912 GCA_036846145.1 Bacteroidota bacterium | reverse complement strand
ATATTCAATAAATTATAAAATTTTTCAAACAAAAGTTTCTTATTTAAGTTATAATACTAAACCAGTTTAATAAACTAATTTAAAAATTAACTTTGGAGGAACTTAATTATGAAAACTTTAATATATACCCTTTCTTTTTTAATGGTAACTTTTTTCGCTGTACCTGAAATTAACGCTGCAGCGCCAGCCGCTGAAGGCACAACTGAAATTTATGGTAATGGCATAAACCAGTCAGGGGCAAAGAGATTTAAAACGCATAAGGGCAATAAGCGCCGCAAAAACACTTGTTTACGCAAAAGCGGTTGCAAACCAAAACTGAGAAACCAGGCAAAAAGTAAATGTGGCGGATTTATGTAAAATATTAAATAAAACTGATAAGAAGGAAAGCCTCGTTGAATTAAATTGACGAGGCTTTCCTTTTTTTAATTATTGTTTAGATGTTTTTAAAACTAATGAATCACTAAGAAAATAATCAACATTAATCAATCTTATAATATTTTAACGCGAACGCGGCAATTAAGTAATTTATTTACAAATACTTAACTTAAACATCCATATATGCTAATACAAAAAAATGCTTTGGTTGCGAAATTCCAGTCACTCGGCTGGAGCCGGGCCACTGGCTGTAATATTTTTTAGCAAGTGAATTGCCGCACTCATGTTATTTTATTTTCTAAAGGATACAGCTGCATTGGCTTTGGCCGTTAAAAACCAGATATTAAGCACAATCATCACTATTTTCATTATGAGTTGAAAGATAAATCACAAATTTATTGACTACAAACCTGGTATTATACTGATTAACTGTCAGGATTTTAATAAAGCCGGCGAATAACCGATTTAGTAACTTATAAAATTATCATCGTCGTAAACACAAAGCATTTTTCAGCTTACTTATATATGGAATTTTACCTTAAATACACAGGTAGCAACAAAATGCTGGCATAAAAAAAGCCTGCAGAAACTTTCTACAGGCTTAATATCAACTGTTAGCTATGCGCTAAAAATCATATTCATTATCATTCCAGTTTTGGGCGTTGCTGTTTCTGGATGAATTACCGCTCTGACCCTGGCTGTTTCCGAACTGGCTGCGGCCGTGCTGACCTTGAGGTGATTGCTGGCTGCCACCTAAAGAAGCGCGGTTGCCATACTGGTTGCCATAACCGCCCTGCATACCACGGCTGCTTTGGTTCCAGGTGCTGCCACCGCCAAAGTTGCCCGAGCCTGCATTGTTTTGTGAAGAGCCATAATTACCTTGTGACCTGTGGGAGTTATAACTGCCATAACCTTGCTGGCTGCCGCCATTTGATCCGTAGCTGCCGCTGCCCTGGCTACCATATGAAGATCCGCCGCCCTGTGTACCAGCGCCACTCATTCCCGAGCCATATGATGAACCTCCAGCTGAACCTCCGCGATTACCACCGCCCCAGTTTTGTGAGCCATAATTACCTTGTGTAGATTCGTGGCTGCTGCCGTAACCACCCTGGCTGCCTCTGCCAGTATTGCCGCTCATGCCCGAACCATAGTTTGATCCGCTATGTGAACCATATGACCCCTGGCTACCACCATGCCAGCCTTGCTGTGACGGACCGCCCTGGCTGCCTCTGTTGCCATAGCTTTGGTTGCCTGACTGCGAACCATAGTTTGAGCTGCCATAATTTGAGCTTCCATGATGGCCCTGGCTTCCGAAAGATGAAGAACCACTGTTGTTTCCTCTTGAGCCATAAGAAGAGCCACCATAATTTCCGCTCATACCACCCTGATTACCAGATTGGCTGTACGGATTGCCCTGGCTGGAACTTCCATAATTACCACGGTTACTGTTGTATGAGGATCCGCTTTGTGAAGAGCCGCCATAATTACCCTGGCTGCCATATGATGATCCGCCATAATTTCCTTGTGAGCCCGAGCCATAGTTTCCGCTGACACTCATTCCTGAACCATAGTTGGATCTGCCGTGCGAACCGGAACCATAGCTGCTGCTGCCCATTGAGCTGCCCTGGCTGCCGCGCCAGTTATTTTCTAAGTTATTTGAATGCTGTCGGTAGTTGCTTCCGTAACCGCTGTTTGAGCCTGACCTGTAGCGTGAATTGTGATTCATGTCATCATCATTATAGCTGCTGTAGTCAGATCCGCTGTGGCTTCCATAATTCTCATTTTCATCATCGCCGCCTATTAGGTTGTTCCAGGTATTGCGGATGCCCTGGCCTATGCGTGAGAAAAAGTTACCGCCTCCGTTATCATCATCATTACTGTAATGGCTGCGGTCGTCATTGTAATTTCCGTACTGGCTACCGTAGCTGTCAGTATCGTAGCTTCCCTGGCTGCCATAACCGCCCGGGTTATCATATTGCTCGTAACTGCGGCCAGAAGAATACCTGCTTCCATAGTGCCCTTCGCTGCCGTACTGGCTGCCAGAGCCGGTTGAGCCGAAGTCTCCATCGCTGCCAAAAGAGTTGCGGTTGTTTACATTACCATAGTTGGAATTACGCTGGTTTTGGTGATTTCTTTCCATAATGTCGTTAGGTTTATTAGATTAAATTAGACATATAATATACAGGAGAAAGAAAAATTTGTTTACTGGCGATTCCAATAAACTCAGTTTTAAAAACTTAATGCAAAAACAAGTTTCGGTCAGCTATTTATTTTGTAACAAAATACTTTGCAACAGACGAGCTTAAGTACATCGGTTTAAAATATTATTGAAGCCAGGTTCAGGCAAGTGACTTTTAAATTAAGCACTTTCGAACTTGCTATAAAGACGGTAATCTATGAATAAAAAAATGAATTATAAGGACAGGGAATTAATATCTGCTATCCAGGCATAAATAAGCGGAACTTCTTTTACATCTACAAGCCCTTCATCAATAAAAACTTTGTAGCATTTAAGAAGATTTTCGCCCATGTTCTCACTTCCGGCTTTCAAATCCAGCTCCTGCAGCAATTGACAAATACGTGCGTTATTCATATAGCCAGAAACTTCATCATTAAAGTCCTTTAGCAAATTATGCTCATTACGCTCCTGCCAAACTGTGGCCTCGTGGAAGATAATATTCCAGTTGTTTGCCCAAGCTATGCGTTGCGCTACAAAGCTCCTCCAGATATCAGTCATGCGGAAAGAGCAATACGATGGCAGATACAAAAGCGGGAATGCATCTTTAAACCAGGTAGTATTCTGGCTATTGAACGGGCACCAGCTATTCTCGCCAATAGCAACCGCACCTCTATTATTGAAATTTATTGGTAATTCTCTGGTAAGCCTGTAAACCGCATCAACATCCGGATTTTCATTGGCCAGGCCTTGCTGAACAGGAGAAAATAATTCTTCTGCGAAAGATAATTTAATATTCTTTTTTGGCTGAAGCTCCTCCAGCGGAAAGCCTCGCGGCCATATATCTGTATCTGAAAAAATGCTATAAACATTTACCCAGCCGGTTTCCTGTACAGTTTGGGCGGTCAGTGCTTTTTCTCTCTGGTGCCAAAAGTTGTGGTATGGGAAATTATCGTCATCAGTTTCTATTATAACTTCGGTACCATTTTTAATGGCTTGCAAATAACCAAGATTTTTCCTTGCGTAATGTTTTTCGGGCAGTATTTCGGCCAAGGAAAAGCCAATTTCTTTCTGCCGCTGCAAACTCCAGAAATCACAACCCTCTAAATTAAAATCTGCCGGTGAAGCTTTATCACCAATCAATATAAAATCAATTCCGCGCGCAGCACAACCTTCCGCGTAAGTTCGCAGTGCCTGGTTTGGAGCCGAAATAGATGTTATAACCAATGCTGTTTTTGTGCTATGCTGAAGTTTGTGATTTTGCATGATTGCCTGTTAATAAACTTAATTCAAATTTTTGCTTGGTGCGGTTGGGCGTTTCAACCCAAAGCATTTTTTGAGCGAAGTGTATATGTAAATGCTTATTTTTTAATTTTTTACAAATGAAATCCTTTGCCAAATAAACGGTTCCGCACGTAATACAGCAAAACGCTGATGGAGTTTTTTATGGCATTTTGCGAAACACTTGGTGATGGCGCTTTATAATGAATAGGAATTTCAGCATACCGCTTTTTACGCAATAAATACCGCAGTTCCGTTTGGTAAAAATGTGCTTTGCTCAGTAGTTTATAATCAAGAAATTCCTTAACCACATTTGCATGGAAGCCCTGGTAACCGGAAGTCATATCATACAATTCCGTTCCAAGCAGAACGTTCGATAAAATTGTTCCTGTTTTGGATAACAACCTTCGCGAAAACGGAGAATCGGCCATGGAACCGCCATTGATAAACCTGCTGCCGAATGCGCATTCATTGCCTTCATTCAAAACACGCAAAAACATGGGCAGCGCACGCGGATCATGTGAAAGGCCTGCATCCATCTCAATAATTATATCATGACCATTATTGTATGCTTCCCTGTAGCCTCGTATATATGCATCTACAACATTACGGTTCTCGGGCGCCCAAACGGTACGAAATCTTGCATCTTTAGCAGATAATTGTTCGCTGATTTTTAAAGTATTGTCTTTCGAAGCTTTATCAATAATAAAATAAACCGTTCCGGAGTTCAGCCTGTCGAGCACAGAAATTAATGCTTCCGCAAAAGGCGCAAAGTCCTTTTCTTCATTGGCCATTGGCACAATTACCGCCCAGTTGTTATCGTAATACATTAAGTTTGTATGGATGAATTTCCAGCGCAGCAAAAATAAAGCATTTTTATTTGGCAGAGAGGAAATGTTACTAAACTTAAATTTAGATCAAAGCATTTCCGGACGATGGCTTATATGGAAAAATTGTATTTAATGCTAAAACTGGCGTAAACAGTGTAATGAAAATTGAAAAATTGATTAAATTACTGGCTGCTAAATGCAACAACTTAAACCATGAACAATACAAACACTCACGATGAACGAATGGCAAGAATGACATTTGCCTCGGTATATCCGCATTATGTTACAAAAGTTGAGAAAAAAGGCAGAACAAAAGAAGAATTGCACCAGGTAATTACCTGGCTGACCGGATACGACGAACAAAAGCTGCAGGAAATAATAGCTAAAGAAGCATCTTTCGAAAAATTTTTCAATGATGCTGACTTAAACCCGAATGCTAAACTTATAACAGGTGTTATTTGTGGCTACCGGGTAGAAGAAATTACAAATCCTTTAACACAACAAATACGGTATCTTGATAAGCTTGTTGATGAACTGGCAAAAGGCCGTAAAATGGAGAAGATATTGCGCTCGTGAAAGGTTTGAAAAAATGCTATACTTTAAATTATATTAGAACTAACAACACCTTGACTTTTAAGTAAAAACCACGGACAAGCGCTCAAAACATGTGGATATTATTTTTTGTTTTCAACCTCATAATCCTATCTTTTTTATACTTAAAGAAGAAAAAAGAAGGCAAAAAAATGGCCTGGTTCTGGGGTATAATTCTTCCTACAGACATAATCATTTTATCTTTAATTGTAATAAGTTTTCTTGCAGCATCAATACTTTTTATTATGGATACATTTCCGTTGAAGCAAAAGAGAACCATTAAAGAGATGAAAGCAATAAAAGAAGCTATGTTAAATTACAAACACAATATGAATGAATATCCTGCAGATTTAGTAGAAATAATTGGAAGTAATCCTGTAAGAAAAGAATGGTTTACCGATGCGTGGGCAAATGATTATGTACTTGATCTTAAAAAGGAAAATAACATTCAATTAATGTCAAAAGGCAAAGATGGCAAATTACACACTAATGATGATATTATAGTCCTTATAACAAATTAGTTATGAAATGTGAACTCGGGAATAATTAGTACTTGATGACACGCGTAAATACGCGCGCCAGCACGCAGCTCAGCCTAATTATCGCAAAATCTAAATATATTGTTCCGCTGGCGCGCGTATTTACGCGTGCCTATTTAATAAATGCACTTACAAGTAACTTAAATTCAATTACTTAATTTTCAAGTTCACGTTTGTTAATTAAAACAAATTAAGTTTACAACACTTTTAATTAACTCAACCCATTACTCTTCGCCGCCAGTAAACACAATTTATAAAGCACTCGCGCACCAACATTACCGTCCCATTCATCTTCTCCTGGAGAAACTTCGCATAAATCGAAACCTATAATTTTACGGCCGCTTTCTACCAGTTTTTCTAAGAGATATGTTGTTTCTTCCAGCTGGAAACCACCGGGAACCGGTGTACCGGTATTCGGGCAAAGCCAGGGTTGCAAACCATCAATATCGTAGCTGATGTAAACGTTTTGGGGCAGATGTGAAATAATATTATCCGCTAACTCGCGCCAGTTCATTCCTTCCAGAAGCGATTTCTTGATTTCATGATCGGTGTACATCACAATCCTGCCTTCCGAATCGCGCACGATGGCATTTTCACCTTCACTGAAATCACGAATACCAACCTGAACTATTTTCTCGATGTTGCTTATATGGCTGGCGTTATACATAATGGAGGCATGCGAATGCTGAAAACCTTCATAAGCTACTCGCAAATCTGCATGTGCATCGATCTGTAAAATCCCGAAGCTTTCAAATTTCTCAGCCAAAGTCTTCATATAACCGAGCGGAACACTGTGCTCCCCACCTATTATTCCAACAATTTTTCCGGCATCCATTAACCTTTTACTTTCTCCTGCAACCCAATTTCTCAAATCTTCCGTAGCTGAATTTAAGCTTTCTAATACCGATTTATCCGCACTTTCAGATCCATAATTTTCAAGGTAAGAATCTGTTTGTGTGCGTAAAGATTTGCTTAAGGTTGACCAATCCTGCGAAACATTTTCCATAGCAATACCAACGCGCCAGCCACCGGGGAAAATAGGATCGTATAAATCTAACTGCTGCGATGCTTCCAGAATGGCTTGCGGACCATTTGCTGTTCCTGTTCCGTAAGAAACGGTTACTTCCCAAGGCACAGGCAACAATACAACCTGCGATTCTTCCGGCGTAAAAGGTAGACCGAAAATCCCGTTGGCTACCAAGCCATTTTCATCAGGATTGAAATTCGCTATTTTTTCTGCGCGACTTTGGCTGTTATCTTGAAGCATTTATAATAATGGTGAATTGTGAATTTTAAATGAATAAAGAATTAAGGACAAAGAACAATAGTTTAAAAACTCATATACTGCTTTACACTCTTTGTTCTTAACTAATTTAGCCCCATCTAAACCCTCCCCAAAGGAGAGGGCTTTGGAGCTTTGAATGTTAAATTAACCTAACTCGGTAAATTGTAATTTTCATCCCCCTTCCCCCTTAAAAGGGGGACTTGGGAGCTTCGAATGATATTTTATCTTATTAGTTTTGTTGCGTTCCAATTTAAATTTGAAACTCAATATAACTAAAGCTGTTGCTCGAAAAGTCCTACCCTTGGGGGAGGATTTAGGTGGGGCTATTCTGCTAATAATTTCTTCACGAAACCTGGCATAGCGAAGGCAGCAACGTGTGTATCTTCATTATAATAATTCAAATTATTTTCCTTTGTAAATGCAGCTGCTTTTTCCCTGTCTAAGCTGGTAATTGGGTGCGTATCACCTTTAGAGCAATAGCAGAAACTCCACATACCGGTTGGGTAAGTTGAGATGAAAATTAAGTAGCAATGCGTTTTTTCCGCGCCGAAAACATCTCTGTAAACAGCAAATAATTCCTGGAACGCTTTGGTATGGAAACGCGGAGATTCGCTCTGGCCGGTCATAATACCATTAGGTTTCAGAATACGGTGGCAGTTTTCGTAGAACTCACGGGAGAATAGACCTTCTGCCGGGCCAACAGGATCTGACGAATCTACAATTACAAGATCATAAGTATCGCTTGGGCTGTCCTGAACATATTTTATACCATCGCCAATAATTAAGCGCAATTTTGGATCATCCAAACCTGAAGAAAGAGTAGGTAAATGCAGGCGGCAGGCCTCAACAACCGCTTCATCAATTTCCACCATTACAATTTCTTCCACACCTTTGTGCTTCAATACTTCACGCACGGTTCCGCCATCGCCACCGCCTATAATCAACACGCGTTTTACATCGCCATGCGTGATCATTGGAACGTGAACGATCATTTCGTGGTAAGAATATTCATCGCGCTCGGTACACATTACCATATTATCTATGGCCAGCAATTTTCCATAAGCGTAAGAATCTAAAACCTCTACTTTCTGGTAAGGCGTTTGCTTTTTGTAGAGCACTTCACCTGTGTGTCGCAGCGATAATGCAATGTTTTCATCACGGTCCGTAAGCCAGATATTTCTTGTGTATTTTGGCGGAGCAGGAGGCGTGTCAGGATATTCCATATCATCATACTTCACATCCTTGCCTTCTGTTACAATGGCAATCTGTCCGCGCATCATTTCCACTGCCGAACCATTTTTCGCCTGGAAAGCATCTTTAAGGAAATTATATGATACCCAAGGATTTACAGCTTCACCGCAGGTAAAAACATCTACCGCAGCATAACCAAACTCAGGCCATGTATGTATGGCAAGGTGACTTTCCTGGATCACAACCACACCGCTTACACCGAATGGCGAAAAATGATGAAAAGTTGAGTTGATAACCGTTGCGCCGGCAGTTTTTGCGGCATCGAGCATGGCTTGCTCAATAGCGGTAACATCCGATAAAATTTCCGGTGAGCAATCGTAATATTCTACAATTATGTGCCTTCCTAAAGATCCGTCCTGTAACATTTATTTGATTTTATTAATTGCTTGAATTGTATTGAGAATGTCTGTATTAAAATAAATTGTATGCTGAATTGTTTTCCTGAAAGCATTTTCTACCAAAGGCTTATATAGGCGCCATAAAATAAACAGGTTATATAATAAATGGTAAAAAATCCCGATAATGCAATGCCTGTAACTGAAAGCCAAACCGTCCACCGTAGTTTTACTGCCGACTTTTGTTTCAGCGCGCCTTTTTTAAGTCTTGGTAAAATCTTTCGCAAGGCATTGATTCCCAAAGCCAAACCTATTACGCCATACAACCAGCAAAACAACACCGATGCTGTTGCCAGTAAAAGTGCATGCGTTAAGGTATAGCTTTTTTTTGTGCGGATTGCGTTTTGTGCCAAGGCAATTTACTATGCTAAAATAAGCGGCAAAGATAATCGCTGCGGTTCAATTAAAAATTAAAAATTAAAAATGAAGGCTTCTACCGTTTAAAGGTATTGATGAAGCCAATTATCAAAATTCTCCATATATACTCCTGCAAAAAAATACTTTATTGCTTTGCTAATTTTAAACTATGGTGTAATCTAATAGCTGAATTATTTTCCGCGTACAGGCATTTATAATTTTTAATTTTTAATTTTTAATTGAACGCAGTTCCTTACCTTTGCGGCAAATTTAAACAAAGCTTTTCTCTTAAATATCAGCAACATGAATGTAGATAAGATAGCCGAACTGCTCGGGAAAGATGCAGACAGCCTTTTAAATTACAAATCAAACACTATTTCCAAAGAAAGTTTACACTTACCAGGCCCAGATTTTATTGATCGTGTTTGGAAAGACAGCAACCGCACGCCGCAGGTATTGCGCGCTATGCAGACTTTGTACGGAACAGGTCGTTTGGCAAATACTGGTTATCTTTCTATTCTTCCTGTTGACCAGGGAATTGAGCACTCGGCAGGCGCATCTTTCGCTCCGAATCCTGCTTATTTCGATCCTGAAAACATCGTTAAATTAGCAATTGAAGGCGGTTGTAACGCAGTTGCTTCAACCTATGGTGTTTTGGCTTCAATGTCAAGAAAATACGCGCACAAAATTCCTTTTATTGTAAAAATAAACCACAACGAATTCCTTTCATATCCAAATAAATTCGACCAGATCATGTTTGGTTCGGTTGAAGAAGCCTGGAATATGGGTGCGGTTGCAGTTGGCGCTACTATTTATTTCGGTTCTGAAGAGAGCGGCCGCCAGATCGTTGAGGTTGCACAAGCTTTCGAAAGAGCGCACGAATTAGGTATGGCTACAATTCTTTGGTGCTACGCGCGTAACAATGCGTTCAAAAAAGATGGCGTAGATTATCATACTGCTGCTGACTTAACTGGTCAGGCAAACCATTTAGGTGTTACTATCCAGGCGGACATTATTAAGCAGAAACTGGCTACAAACAATGGCGGTTACAAAGCAATAAACTTCGGTAAAACACACGATAAAGTTTACAGCGAATTAACTACCGAAAACCCGATTGACCTTTGCCGTTACCAGGTTGCAAACTGCTTCATGGGCCGTGCAGGATTGATCAATTCCGGTGGTGAATCTAAAGGCGCGAGCGATTTAGCAGAAGCGGTAACAACTGCGGTAGTTAACAAACGTGCTGGCGGTAGCGGATTAATCTCTGGCCGTAAATCATTCCAGAAACCATTGAAAGAAGGTATCGAGTTGTTGAATGCAATACAGGATGTTTATTTGAATCCAGAAATTACAATAGCATAAAGCATTTTTTGCTAATAGCATATATGGAAAACGCCGCTCAAATATTTGGGCGGCGTTTTTGTTTTCGGTTATCATAACACAAATTCAATGCAGATATGAAGTTTTAACTTTACTTTTGAAAAAAACAAAGTTTTCAAATGAAAAATGTATGTGTGGGCTTATTCGTTTTATTTTTTAATATTCAATTTGCTAATGCACAAAGAAATGATTCAACCAGGCAATTTTTAATAAACATTGATATTTCCAATGTATTAATTAGAAACACTTCAGGCTTAGGCTTTCAGTATGAAAAAAAATCGCTGCAATTAAGGTCATCTTTTTTTTTATGATCGTAGTGAAACTATTGGCAGCATATCTACATTCGATCGTTCTTTCACGCCGAGTATAGGTGCTGCCTGGGTCAAATCGCATGATAAGTTTTCGTTTTATGCGGGAAGTGATATTTACTATGCGTTTCAGAAGAGAAGCAGACAATCCGATAATCCTTATAGTTACGGCCTGCAACCTTTGGTCGGTTTTAGGTATCCTTTGCATCCGCATTTTTTTATTGGCTCAGAGGCTAAATCGAATATTGGTTATAGATATACCAGAACGAACAATGCACCTGCTGCAGAATTATTCGAAGTGCAATTTTTTAGGTACTACAGTATTTTGCTTTCATATAAATTTTAGAAAGCATGTCTAACCTCAAAAAAAATGCTTTCAACTCACTAATTTTAAGCATTTTTCAACTATAGCATATATGGAAAAAGCCGCTCAAATTTTGATCAGCTTTTTTTGTTAACTTGCAAATTATTAATAACTCTCTGCATGCGTTATGTATTAATTCTTATATTTTCACTTTTATTATCGCCTGTATCTGGCCAAAATATTTCAATTGGTTTAGAAGGTGGCGCGCTTAGATCATCATTAAAAGGTGGTGTTCCTATAGAATATCATTACAAGGCTGAACCTGCCGGCGGCTTATTTATAAATCTGCCTATAAACAAAAACTGGAGAATAAATTCAACGCTTTCTTATGCAATAAAAGGAAGCAATTTTAGCAGCACATTATTGGCTGATTCAACATCCAGAAATAGCATTTTTATGACAGGTTATGACCGATTATCATACTTAGCATTTCAGCCGGGCATTGAGTATAATTTTAATAGTAATATGTTTGTATATACTGCGCCTTATATCAGCGTTTTGACCAATATTAGCAAGTATAGAAAATATGAAGTTTACAGAGAAAATACGTTTATAAATGAGGTTATAGATGAAAAAAGAGATAAGCATGAAGATTTTAATCACGTGGATTTTGGCATAGGTGCGGGATTAGGCTTTCATTATAAACAAAAGGTTTTTCTACGGTTGGGAATTGAAAGAGGATTTATAAACGTTATACAGGATATTCCATATAATTATCATTTAACTTATAAAGCAAGCCTGGGTTGCAGTTTATTTTCTTTTAACTTAAAAAATTCCGCTCAATCAAAATAAACCACAATAAAAATTACAATAATTTAAAGCATTTTTCAGCAATAATATATATGGAAAAGCCGCTCAAATTTTGGGCGGCTTTTTTTGTTGTAACTTTTATGCATTAAGTTCGTCATAGCAGAATGAATCGGATACTTATATTTATTCTTACAAGCTTTTTTCTATCTTCATGCAAAACAAGCAAGGTGTTTACAACTGAAGGTTTAAACACGATGGAAATTACGCAAAACAGGCAGTTTATTCAGCCTGATTCATCCAGGGAAATAACTTTTTCACCAATTGTATTTACTGCTTCAACGGATTCATCAGTTTTTACAAATTATAATACTCCATTATCCAAGCAAATTCAAACCATAAAGAAAATTCCTAACATCAAAGAATTCAGCCCCAAAAAACAAGATAAAGTAGTAAACGAGCCGGCTGGAAAAGTCTCAAAATCAAAAGGTATAAGGCTTTTTATCCCAACTGCATTATTAATTTATTTTATAACTGGCGCACTACAAAATTCATTTATATGGCTTTGGCTTGTTGGAATGGGTTTCGCAATTTTACTCTTCTTGTTACTAAATACAAACATCTTCGGCATAACAAAAGGCCATAAAAATAAACGCTCAAAAGCATGGCAAATTCTCGTAGCTCTTTTCTTTTTACTAAGTAGTTTAGCTTTTGTAATTGTCGCTCCTGGTAAAATGGTTTATACTGGTGTTTTATTGGTTGTGGTTGCAATTATGATGTTGTTATTTGCGATTATAAATAACCTTTTAGGCACTCAACCAAAGCATAATCTTTCACGAGAGCAGAAAAACAAATCGCCATACAATAAACTTGCACTTTGGGCAGGGATTTTTTTTCTCACCTTTCTTATTTTAACAATAACCCCACATATAATATTTATACCTTATCTCTTCATCTTTATTTATTTTTCCTTCATAACAGCTTCTATATTAAGCATTTTAGCATTAATAGATTTGGAAAGAAAAGCTACTTATGAACGTGGAAAGCTTCTCGCCTTCTTTATATTTTTTGTCACGCTTATTCCATTCATACTTTTTCTATTGCTAATTGGAGAAGATTTTGTTTATAAAATCAGGTATTAATATGAATTAAGGAATCTTCATACATTTCATAATAATCAATTTTGCGTAATGGAGATAATTAGCCGTACCTGCAGGAAAATAAATCGCCATAATTAGAATTTTATTGTTCGAAAATATAATTGGCGAACTCGTCAGGGAATTTTCAAACAAAATATTATTTTCCGTGCTTACTGATGAAAATTATTAAGATGGAAAATCACAAAGCAGAGTACGAAAAATATAAAGCACTGAGGCAGAAAACTGCAGATCTTGAAAATATTCTAGGCTTATTGAGCTGGGACCAGGAAGTGTATATGCCGCAGGAAGGTGCGCAATTCCGGGCGCAGCAGCAAGCGACTTTAAGTGGCGTAGTTCACGAAATGAGCACTTCGCCGGAATACATCAAAACGCTGGAAAAACTATACGCAGCGAAAGACAAATTCCCGTTTACGGAGCGCAAAAACATAGAAGAATCTTACAAATCGCTAAAAAAAAACCGCAAGCTGCCGACAGATTTTATTCAACGCGAAAGCAAAGCCATTTCCGAGGCTTACCAGGCCTGGATGAAAGCACGGAAGGAGAACAATTTCCAGACTTTCAAGCCACAGTTGCGCACCATAATTTCATTGCAGCGAGATAAAGCTGAATTACTTGGTTACCAGGATCATCCGTACAATGCTTTGTTGGATTTGTACGAACCGGAAATGACCGTGAGCAAGCTTGATGTAATTTTTGCGGATGTGCGTAAAAATTTGTCAACGTTTTTTGGCAAAATAAAAGACAAAGAGCAGCCGGATGATTCATTTTTCAACACAAATTTCGATAAAGATGCGCAGATTCAGCTTTGCCGGAAACTGGTAGAAGACTTGGGTTATTCCTGGAAAAGCGGTCGTTTAGATCTCAGCGAACATCCTTTCAGCATCAGTTTCAATCCACAGGACGCGCGCATTACCACCCGCATCAACGAAACCGATATCCGCGAAAGCATCTGGGGTTCCATCCACGAAACCGGCCACGCTTTTTACGAACTTGGCTTGCCTGCAGAGCAATATGGTTTACCGGCCGGAAGCCCGGTTTCCCTAAGCATGCACGAATCGCAGAGCAGGCTTTGGGAAAACAATGTGGGGAAATCGCAGGCGTATATCAGCGCATATATGCCTTTGCTGAAAAATGCTTTCCCCGATGCGTTTGGCAATGTTACTGATACACAATTCTTTAAAGGCCTAAACAAAGTTCAGCCCGATTTAATCCGCATCAATTCCGATGAAGTAACTTATCATTTCCACATCCTTTTGCGCTACGAACTGGAGAAAGACCTGATTGATGGAACGCTTTCTGTAAACGACCTGGAAGAAGCCTGGAACGCGAAAATCAAGGGATATTTGGGCTTAGATGTTCCTTCGCCGAAAATGGGTGTTTTACAGGATATTCACTGGAGCCACGGCAGCTTGGGTTATTTCCCAACGTATTCATTAGGAAGCTTTTATGCCGCGCAGTTCTATCATTTCGCAGAACAGGCCATCCCGAACTTAACGGATCAAATTGCTAATAAGCAGTTCGGTGATTTACTCAACTGGCTTCGTGAAAATGTGCATCGCCACGGCCATACTTTCACCTCGGAAGAATTGTGTAAAATCGCTACCGGCGAGGGCTTGGATTATAAGTATTTTGATGATTATTTGAATAGGAAATATGCGGTGGTTTATGGTATTTAGTACCCTAAAAATTATGCGATTATATAAGGAGATAAAACTCTTTGCGTTATTATCATCAAACTTTCATTCTTAAGACATCTTTGAAAACTTACATATAGGCGCAGAAAAATTTAAAACCGAAGTTCTACAAGTTGTAAATTCGGGCATTAAGCCTGAAAGAACAATCCTTAGAATGAGATTTTTAAAGTGATTAACAC
>DAIUCM010000100.1:0-14960 GCA_036846145.1 Bacteroidota bacterium | reverse complement strand
TTTTTACTGAACTAATCGCTATTCCTAAAGCACTACCTTTTGGGGCAGGGTTTGGGTGGGGCTTAATTCACAATTCAAAATTCACCATTAAAAAATGATCATTCTTGCCATTGAGAGCTCTTGCGACGACACCGGCGCTGCCATTATCAGGAACGGGCATATATGCGCTAATGTTGTCAGCAGCCAGAAAATACACAGCCAGTTTGGCGGCGTTGTTCCGGAGCTTGCCTCACGCGCACATCAGACAAATATTGTGCCTGTTGTGGAAACGGCTCTGAAACAGGCAAATATAAGCAAACACCATCTTGATGCGATTGCATTTACACAAGGCCCGGGTTTATTAGGCTCGCTGCTTGTAGGTATGACGTTTTCAAAGGCCTTTGCGTTGGGTCTGGGCATCCCGATTATTACGGTAGATCATCTTCACGCGCATATTGCAGCGCATTTTATTGATGAGAACCATAGGCCAAAATTCCCGTTTTTGTGCCTGTTGGTTAGCGGCGGCCATACTTTGATTATTCGGGTTGATGATCCTTTAAACTACAAAATTATAGGCCGCACTACGGATGATGCTGCCGGTGAAGCTTTTGATAAAGCCGCCAAAATCATGAGTTTGCCTTATCCCGGCGGTCCGCTGATTGATAAATATGCCAAGGGCGGCGATATTAATAAATACCAGTTTCCAGAGCCAAAAATTCCCGGTTTGGATTTCAGTTTCAGTGGTTTAAAAACTTCTTTCCTTTATTTTATTCGTGATAATTTACAGAAGAATCCGGCTTTTTTGCAGGAAAACTTGGCGGATATTTGCGCGAGCTACCAGCACAGGATCGTTTCGTATTTACTCAACCAGTTACAAAAAGCATCGGCAGAAACGGGAATACGGGAAATTGGCATTGCCGGCGGCGTTGCAGCGAATTCTTATTTACGATCTCAACTCGCAGAAAAAGCAAAGCATTTTGGCTGGAATGTATATATACCCGAATTCCAGTATTGTACAGATAATGCCGGGATGGTTGCCATGAGCGCGCATTTTAAATATGAAGCCGGGATTTTTGCGGAGCAGAGTGTAAGTGCTTATACGAGGAATTTGCATAGATAAGTTGTAAGGTCGTAAGGTTGTAAAGTTGGAAAGTTGTAAGGTTGCCTTGCATTGCGGAGAATTTTGAACACGATTAAATTGATGCAAATGATAAACAGGATTTCTGTTTTATCTTGTTTATCTATAAAATCAGATTAATCGTGTTCAAGATCTAAGCATTTTTTGAAGAAATGATATATGGAATTTCCTGTTAAAATATTATAAAGTTATTTATAAAATGAAGAATCCTGCCAAAATTTCAAACAGTAGATATAGGAAGTAAATTAAATTTAGGTTTAGCTTTGCTGATGAATAAAGTTGACAGGACGAAAAAAGTGAATCGTGCAACAATTATGAAATGTTAAACCCGTAATAAATTATTATCTAACTTGCTTTCATAAAGCATTTTCTGCAAATGAGCTAGATAGCAAAATTATTGGTTTTCTGGGTTTGGATAACATTAATATTCCACTCAGGCTCTGTTAAAGCGCAGGATACCAGCTGGCGTGCAATATTGATAGTTTTTGTACATGGCGAGTTTGATAAGCCAGATGAATATGAAAGCTGCTACCACGATACTGTTTACATAGGCGTGCATGAAAAAGGCGGAGACGGTTTTCAAAAAGATCTGGATATTTTAGATACCGGTAAAAGACGAAGCATGATTGATGTGCGAAGCGGTGATGCAGAAGCAGGTAAACAGCTTGGTTTGCCTTGTGCAAGGTTTGGTACGAACATAAAGCATTACCGTAAAAGCCCTGTAATATTTGATATGTATGTACAGTTCGAGGAAAGTATTTTTGATGGAAACCGTGATATATGGCTGAAAATTGATACAACTGACTTTATATGGCAAAAAGGGAAATATAAAGTGTTGTCATTGAGATTATTTGCCTTTAATGGATATATTGGTGGAATGGATGCTAAATAGGGTGTGATGGTAAAAAGGCATGAACACAGTAATTATTTTGATGATAGTATAAAATTAATACCGGAAGGTATTTATTCAAGCTGCAACTCATCAAGGCAATTCTATTTCCAGGCGAAAATATGGTTTGAGCCAACTGCAGGTATGGAAGAAGAGCATGAAAATAAAATTGCAACTTCTATATATCCTAATCCCTTTGCTGACGAAGTAAATATCGGATTTAATAAACCATTTACCGGGCAAATGCAGGCCTTTGATGTTTTAGGGCGTATTATTTATACTGGCACATTTAAAAATACATTGCACGATAAAATCCCTTTGGCAAATTTGCAAAAAGGTGTTTATATGCTTCGTTTTACTGATTCCACTTCCGGCCATATAACTGTAAAAAGAATAAGTAAGAACTGAATCAAAAAGCATTTTCCAGCCAACACCTATATGGAAATTTCGTTTTAACACGGTAATATTCTTACATTCTTACATTCTTACTTTCATTCAATCATCCATTTCCGAACCCAACATGTGTTAAGATTTGTTAAACAGGCATTTCTCAGGGTTTTTCTGTGTAAATTTGTATAGATTCCATATATCAGTATGCTAAAAAATACTTTATACTTTTCGGTTTTCTTTTTACTTTTCGCTTCCAGAAGCTATTCTCAAACCACTATTTCACAGGCACGAAGCCAGAGCCTCGGCACAAAAGTTACTGTAAAAGGCATTGCCCTTAACGGCAGCGAGCTTGGCATAATTCGTTACATACAGGATAATACGGCTGGCATTGCAGCATACGGTAACTCGTTAAGCAATGTGCAAATGGGCGACAGCGTTGAAGTTACAGGTACACTAAAGGATTATAACTCGCTTTTAGAGATTGACCCTGTTGAGAGCGTAAAAATTTTAAACTCCGGTAACGCACTGCCTGCTGCAGCCCAAGGCAACTTTAATACGATTTTTAGCGAGGCTTATGAGTCCGAGCTGGTACAACTTGAAGGCGTTACTTTTACAACTACAGGTAATTTTGCGGGCAATACCAATTATAAGATCAGGCAAAACGGTATAGAGAAAGAGATACGCGTTACAGCAGGCAGCAACCTGGTTGGCAAGCCAATTCCCGGTGGCAAGGTAACACTTGCGGGGATTATGAGCCAGTTCCGCACAACATACCAGCTGTTGTTGCGCACTACAAATGATATTGCACAAGGCGGCCCGACACTCACCACAAATTTGCTGCAGAAAAATATAACAACCACAGGGTTTACATTATATTTCAACACAAAAAATGCGGCACGCACACTTATACGCTACGGAAAAACCACTAACCTGGAAATGGGCAACGTAAGCGGAAATAACCTGGTTACAGCGCACAGCGGTAATTTTACAAACCTCAGCCCGGCTACTTTCTACTACGCAAAAGGTTATGCTATTGATGCCAACGGCGATACATCATCCAGCCCGATACAGTTATTTTCAACGGCAAGTTTAAGCTCAGGTAAAATAGATGTGTTTTTTAACGCGACCGTAGAAAAAAGTGTTGCTGATGGTAAAGAAGCGTATTACTTAGATAAAACCATTGACGACAGCCTGGTTGCATATATAGCAGGAGCGAAAAATAGTTTGGATATTGCCATTTACAGCTTCAATAATGCAAACATCAGCGCCAATATTTCCGATGCGCTCAACGCCGCTTATAATCGTGGCGTTAAAATTCGTCTTATTTCCGATGGAGAAAATAAAAATCCGGGCCTGAATATACTGAATACCGGCATCCCGGTGTTGCGCAGCCCGGCGCAGAGTACTACGTTCAGGCTCATGCACAATAAGTTTGTAATACGCGATGTTGCTTCTGCCGACCCGAATATGTCAAGCGTTTGGACAGGCTCAACCAACTGGACCGATAACCAGATTCATGACGATCCGAACCATGTAATCATCATTCAGGACCAGGCAATTGCCAAAGCATATTTACTGGAGTTTGAAGAAATGTGGGGATCCAATACCATGGCGCCAAATCAATCTGCATCACGCTTCGGGCCAATGAAAACCGATAATATTCCGCATCATTTTATAGTTGGCGGTAAACTGGTGGAACTTTATTTCAGCCCCAGCGATAATACCACCAGCCGAATGATTGATGCTATGAATACTGCCGACAGGGAATTGTATTTCGGCACCATGCTTATTACGCGTACCGATATTGCCAATGTAATTAAAGCCCGGTCCAATGCAGGTGTTTTTGTAGCAGGCGTACTTAACGATACCAGCGATGCCGCCAGCCGCACAGCGCATGCCATTATGAAACCCGCTTTGGGCGAAAGGCTTCGGATATATAAAAAATCAGGAATTTTCCACCACAAATATGCCATTATAGATGCGCAGGTATATAACAGCGATCCACAGGTAATTACAGGTTCGCATAACTGGAGTTCCGCAGCCGAAAATAACAACGATGAAAATACGCTTATCATTCACGATTCCACCATTGCCAACCTTTTTTACCAGGAATGGCTGAAACGCTACATGGAAAGCGGCGGAACCGATACTTTCCGCTATGTAAAGCCATTAAGTATTGGAAAAAATCAAAAAAACCCGGCCGATTTCAGCTTGCAGGGCTATTACTGGAATGAGAATAAATTAAACCTGAAAATAGAAAGCAGATATCAGGGCAGAAGCCAGCTTGTTTTACGCGATATTAATGGCAAACTTATTGGTATAACATCCGCTAATTTGCAAAATGGCGAAACTTTAGTAAATTTACCATCTGCACCGGTTGCGCATGGCATTTATATGCTAACCATTATACATAACGGGCAGGCAAGAAGCTATAAGCTGGCGAAATTTTGAGATAGAAGTAAGAAGTAAGAAGTAAGAATATAACAGATAGAGAAATCTCTCACCGGTTACGGATAATTGATAATTCAATATCGTTAAGTGAATTAAATCCATATATTAGTTCTGCCAGAAATGCTTTGCACCAACAGTCTGAAAGGCTGAGATTTTCAAAGCTTGGGGCAACGCCCCAAGTACATTGATAACTGATAATTGATAACTGATAACTGATAATTGATGATTGATAACTGATAATTGATAATTGATAATTGATCACTGATAATTGATAATATGAATTTAAAAAGATCATTCCTTTTAGTGCCTGCGTTATTGCAACTCGCATTCCCGCTTATGGCGCAAAACAGCCGCGGGCAGTACACTTATCCCAAGAGCAAAAAAGATACTGCTGTTTACGACAATTACCACGGTACAAGAATTCAGGACCCGTACCGCTGGCTGGAATATGATACCGCAGCTGATGTAAAAGCCTGGGTTACAGCTCAGAATGAAGTTACACAAAATTATCTTTCAAAAATTCCATATAGAGAAGGTATAAAAAATCGTTTGGCCGAGCTGTGGAATTATCCGCGTTACAGCGCAACAGTAAAAAAAGGCGGCAAATATTATTTCTATAAAAATGATGGCCTGCAAAACCAGAGTGTTTTGTATGTACAGGATAAGCTCAATGGCAAGCCTCGCGTTTTCCTGGATCCGAATAAATTATCGAAAGATGGCACCGTTGCGCTTGGAACGCTTGAACTCTCCAAAAACGGTAAATGGGCAGGCTACGCGATAAACCGTTCCGGCAGCGACTGGCAGGAAATTTATGTTTTAGACGCAGCCGGCAAACGTACCAAAGATTCAATACGCTGGGCGAAATTTTCCGGTATAGCCTGGCAGGGCGATGGTTTTTATTACAGCCGTTTCGATGAGCCGAAAACAGGTGGAGAGCTATCTTCTTCCAATGAAAACCAAAAAGTGTATTTCCACAAATTAGGAACGCTGCAAAGTGCCGATGTATTGGTTTACCAGGATGCCAGCCGGCCTAAAGTAGGATGGGGCGCAGGTACTACCGAAGATGAAAGCATGCTTTTGATTTACGGAAGCGAAGGAGCATCATCCGGTAACGAATTATACGTTAAAGATTTGACCAAGGCTGATAGCCAGGTTAAAAAACTGTTCGGCGGCTTTGCCAACAAATACAGCGTTATAGATAATGTAGGCGATAAGCTTTTGATTATGACGGATTTTGGCGCCGCGCGTTACAGGCTGGCATTGGTTGACCCGGCAAATCCTGCGCCTGACAGCTGGAAAATTATTCTGCCCGAAACCAAAGATGTTTTAAAAAGCGTATCGCTTATAGGCGGAAAAATACTGGCTACTTATATGCAGGATGCCAGTATGCACGTTTACCAGTACGATATGAATGGTAAAAAAGAGCATGAAATTACTTTACCTGGCGTTGGTACAGTCAGCGGCTTTTCAGGACAGAAAACCGATAAGGAAGTATTTTACACCTTTACTTCATTTACATATCCGCCAACTGTTTTCAAATACAATGTTGGTACAGGAAAATCTGAACTGTTCCGCAAAAGCGAAGTGAAATTTAATCCGGAAGATTACGTAAGCAAGCAGGTTTTTTATACTTCTGCCGATGGTACGCAGGTGCCCATGTTTATTGTACATAAAAAAGGTCTTGAGCTTAATGGACAGAACCCTACCTACTTATATGCTTATGGCGGATTTAACATCAGCCTTAATCCTGGTTTTACTGTTTCACGATTAATATTGCTGGAGAACGGCGGCGTTTTCGCTTTGGCTAATTTGCGCGGCGGCGGTGAATATGGCGAGGACTGGCACAAAGGTGGTATGCTGGAGAAAAAGCAGAATGTTTTTGATGATTTTATTGCAGCTGGCGAATACCTGGTTCAGCAGAATTATACCAATCCACAGAAACTCGCTATAGCTGGCGGTTCAAACGGTGGTTTACTGGTAGGTGCAACCATAAACCAGCGGCCAGATCTTTTTAAAGTTGCTTTCCCTGCGGTTGGTGTTTTGGATATGCTTCGCTTTCACAAATTTACCATCGGCCACGCCTGGGTTAACGAGTATGGCAGCAGCGATAACGCCGATCAGTTCAAATATCTGGTTAAATATTCGCCAATACATAACATAAAACCTAACCTTAACTACCCGGCAACCATGGTTACCACGGCAGATCATGACGACCGTGTTGTTCCGGCGCATTCATTCAAATACATCGCAACGCTGCAGGAAAAAAATACCGGCGATAATCCTGCTCTTATACGTATAGATACAAAAGCCGGCCACGGCGCAGGTAAGCCAACTGCCAAGCAAATTGAAGAATGGGCAGATATATGGAGCTTTATGTTTTATAACATGGAAGTAAGGCCGAAATACTAATATAATTGTTTACCTGGCAACTAATAAGATAGTACACTGCTAAAAGTAGCATTATTGCTACGATTATTTTAGCTGGTAGTTTACAAACTACCAGCTAAAATCTGCGAAGTTTTAAACTTCGCAGAGCATACCCAAAGTCCTGAATTGATGCATCAAATTTTCAAATGCAAGTTTAAAGTAATATATCCCGATACCTCGGGGAATTTTTTTGCTGCGCCATATATGCGAAACCGGACTTAAATTGCTGAAAATAAAAAAATAATTCAATAAATTAGAGGTACGCGTAAATATGCGCGCCAGCTGCGCGCTCTATTTCTATAGGTAGAAAAATTGGCTGAAATGCGTTGCTGGCGCGCGTATTAATGCGTGCCATTGTCAATAATTCACAAGTTCACATTAATCTAAAGCATTTTTTAGCCCGACTTTATATGGAGCGGCTGCTTATTTTAAATAGGTAGCCGCTTTTTTATTACCGTAAAAGATAATTATTTTGCAGTTATGCAGTATTCTTTTTTATTGATATTTATTCTGTTTTCTGCTTTTTACGGCTGTAATTATAATGCCGGGCATGAAAAAGCTTCTGCGCATAATGGCAGGGAATATATACCCGGGCTAACTTTGCCTATTACATACATGTGCGATTCAGCAACAAATATAAAATATGCGCCGGCGGCCGGATATAAATTATTTCAGGAGCGGGAAACCGGTGCAGACCAGCTTGCGGGCGAGCTTGTTTTTACGGAAAATAAATCCGGTAACAGGTATTTCCTTTTGTTCAGGACCGGCGATGTTATGTATCCGTTCGTAGAAATTTATAAGGATAATAAACTATTGAAAACAGTAGATTTATTTACAGATGAATATTGCGGCGCCGATGAAGATTTTTCGCATACCGAAACCCTTACCATAGATGCGCACGGAAAAGCGAGAATTGTTTCCCGGACCGATGTTTTTGAAAGAGATGAAAATTTCGAAATTATACCATCAACTATTAAAAGCAAAACCGATACGCTTGTAAAAATACTTACTACCGGGTAAAATTCATAAATCGTGGCACTTTTTTTACTAATAGCTTTGTATCATAAAAACGAAGCATTTTTCGTTAACAGTATATATGCAGAAGGTATTTTCAGTTTTCATTGTAAGTATTTTAATAAGTATTTGCGGCGCTTTTGCGCAAGGTAAAAAATTACCGGCAACCGATTTAGGCTACCAAACGCCACAGCTGGATAGTTTACGCGCTTACGAGCTTAAGCTTAAAGCTTTAGGCGACAGTATGATTGACGGGAAGTACCAGGCAACGCGCATTAATGCCGTGCTCAAATTTATTCCGCTGCTCGTAAAAACACTAAAGTTTAAAGGCTCATTCGATTACGGTTTCGATTCCTTGCCTTATGTTAAGAAACTAACGCCGGATGATCGCGCTTTCCGCATGTATAACTGGACTTTGAAATACGATGATGGCTCTTACCGATATTATTGCGCCATCCACATGAACCGTACCGATTCCTTTAAACTTTTCCCGCTACGCGATTATCGCGAGAAAATGGATACCACTTTCGAAACTGTAATTCTGGATGCCGACCAATGGCTTGGCGCAATGTACTACACCATAATACCAAAAAAAATAAAAGGCAAAACGCATTATACATTATTGGGCTGGGATGGTAGCCAGTACATCAGCGATAAAAAAGTAATTGAAGTGCTTACTTTCGAAAAAGGCAGGCCAAAATTCGGCGCGCCTATTTTTGATGTAAACGGCAAAACCAAAACCCGTATAATTTTCGAGTTCAGCGGCAATGCCACCATGCTTTTGCAGTACCTGCCCGATCATAACATGATTACTTTCGATCATCTCGTACAGCCGAACCCGGGTGGCGAAGGCTTCCTTTACACGTATGTGCCCGATGGAACATACGATTATTTCGCCTTTAAAAAAGGAAAATGGGTATGGCAGGAAGAGCTTTTTAAGAATTATAAGAAGAAGATTAAAGAGGCCGGCGAATAAACATTGGGTTTTATAGAACAATAAATGCCATTATGTATTATATTTGCAACATTGTTGCATGTGTAGTATGAAATGGCATAAGCTTATTTCTGTTTTCCTAATCTTCTATCTGTTTTTTTTACAGGCTGAGGCAGTTATGGGCCACACGCACCATGCTGATGCCTGCTGCGAAACCGGAAATGAATATGCAAGCATAGATGAAGAATCGTACTGCCGGGCCTGTTTTGTCGAAAGTTTAAAGCCATCGGGCTGCCTGACGCAGGTATTTTTTCTGCCGGCCATATATGAGGCTCATGTAACCGGCTTCAATTCAATATACAAAAATCACCTCTGTTTATCAGCAAGAAACCTCCCGGCAGATCGCGGCCCGCCTGCTGCCTGAGCTTGCACCATTGACCGTGGCAAATGCTGTTAATTAAAATGGCATTTGCTGTTTCCTCTAATTGATTTTCTCATTACAAATTATTTATGGCGGGCAAAAGTATTTTTAGCCTTGTATTCATATTCTTGGTTACGGCAGTCAGCCGTTTGCCTGCGCAGGATTCATGCGCAATTATGTTTTCAGGTAAGGTGGTAGATGTTGATAATAAGCAGGTTGTGGTTGGTGCAACAGTTTATATACATGGCCAGCAAAAAGGCGCCAGGACAAACACTGAAGGCATTTTTTTCATAAACCATATATGCCCCGGCAGCTATAAGGTTACGGTAACGCAGCTTGGTTACGATTCGGTAACGGCTTTCCTGAACTTTACAAAATCTACCGGCAATTACGTTTTCCGCCTGCATACCAGCGATCATGTATTGCATGAAGTAGTAATTTCCGGCCAGCGGAAAGAAGACCATTCGGCATTATCAACTATTACACTGGATGAGAAAATGATTGCCGGGAACGCTGGCAAAAACCTTGGCGCAATGCTCAAAAATATAGAAGGTGTAACTACTTTTCAAACCGGCGCCAGTATAAGTAAACCGGTAATACATGGGTTGCACAGCCAGCGAATCTTAATACTTAACAATGGCATAAGGCAGGAAGGGCAGCAATGGGGCACAGAGCATGCGCCTGAGATCGATCCGGCCTTCGCTACGGAAATATCGGTAATTAAGGGCGCAAATACAGTTCGCTACGGGCCTGAGGCGCTTGGCGGCGTTATATTGTTAAGCCCAAAGCCGCTGTTACAGGTACAGGGCTTCGGCGGCAGCGTTTCTGCTTTTGGTGCATCAAACAACGGGCTTTATGGCGCAAGCGCTGCCGTTGAGGGCAAAATTAAGCAAGATTTTTACTGGCGTGCTCATTCATCGGCAAAAAAAGCCGGTAACACCCGTACGCCAAATTATTATCTTAATAATACAGGTTTTGAAGAAGCCGCTTTTTCAGCGGCAGCAGGCTATGCGAATGATAAAATTAATATCGAAGCCTTTTACAGCCGGTTCGCAACGCAGCTGGGTATTTTCTCAGGCGCGCATATTGGTAATTTAACCGATCTGCAAAATGCTTTTAACCGTTCGGAGCCGCTCGAGAAATCAGGCTTCAGCTATAATATTGCGCGCCCGTACCAGGCAATTACGCACGATTTATATAAGCTTAATGCAAATTACTATATATCATCTACCCGGAAAATAGTTTTGGTTTACGGCGCACAAAACAACAACCGAAGCGAGTACGATAAGCATAAGCCTTTAAGAGATTCGCTTGCAGGGTTGAACCGGCCGGAGCTTAATTATAAAATTATAACCCATACGGCCGATGTTATGTACGAGTTTGCCATTAATGAGGTTCGTACAACATTGGGAGTAAATGGCATGCAGCAGCAGAATAATTACGCCGGCAGGTTTTTTATCCCGAATTTTATAAACCAGGGCGCAGGCGCATTTGCCATTACACAATGGAGTAAAAATAAACTGGCTTTAGAAGCAGGCCTGCGGTATGATGCGCGCCGGCTGCAATGTTATTTATGGGAGGGCGGAACTGTAATTTCGCCGGAACATAATTTCAGTAATTTTTCCGGCAGCGGCGGTATAAATTATAAGGCCAGCCACCATTGGGATTTTGCCTATAACCTTGGCCTTGCATGGCGGCCGCCATCGCCAAACGAGCTTTACAGCAAAGGCCTGCATCATGGCGCGGCGGCAATTGAGTACGGAAACCGCGCATTGATCCGGGAGCAATCTGTTAACAACATACTTAACGTGCATTACTGGCATAACAAGTATTTCGATATACATATTACAACGTACGCCAACCGCATTAACAACTATATATACCTGTCGCCAAAAATGCCTCCGGAACTTACAATCCGTGGCGCTTTTCCGGCGTTCGAATTTAGGCAAACCAATGCCTTGCTGGCAGGGGCCGATGCCAATATGGAGTGGCAATTGCGTGAAAATCTGCAGCTGAATGTAAAAGGTATGTACCTGTATGGGCAGGATATTTCGAATAAACAGCCGCTTATTTTAATGCCTGCAAACAGGGCATCGGCACAGCTGGAATATAAATTTAAGCCCGGCAGGGTAGAGGATGCTTATCTCCGTGGCGGAGCACAGCACGTATGGAAACAGAGCCGCGTGCCGCAAAACGCCGATTATGTTCTGCCACCCAATGGCTACACTTTGTTTTCCGCTGAGGCCGGCGCAGTTTTTAACCTGGGTAAGCAGCCTTTGCATGTGAGCCTCGAAATTGAGAATTTGACCAATAAAGCATACAGAGATTATATGAATCGCTTGCGCTATTTCGCCGATGAAATGGGCCGAGATTTTACACTGCGTTTAAAAATACCATTTGGTATGCTAAAGCATGAGGTACAATAATTTTTAAAACCAATATTTATGAAAGCCAGATTATTAAGTACATTTTTTCTTGCATCTTTACTTTCAGGAAGCTTGTTTTTTTCCTGCAAGCCCGACCCTGTTACACCGCCGGAGCCTGGTAATGAAGAAGAGGTTATTACCACGCTGAAATTAAGTTTCAGAGATTCTGCCGATGCTTCAAACACATCGACCGCTGTTTTTAAAGATGTTGATGGTGAGGGCGGCCAGCCACCGGTTGTTGATACCATAAGGCTGGACGCCAATAAAACATATTACGCTCAGGTAACTTTGCTCGATGAAACAAAAAATCCTGCCGCTGATATTACCGAAGAAATTGAGGAAGAGGCGAACGATCACCAGCTTTTTTATAATATAAGCCAGGGAAATATTGTAGTAAGCTATGAAGACAGGGATACAAATAATCCGCCTCTGCCTTTGGGCCTGAAAACAAAATGGCGCACCGGTAATAGTGGCAATGGATCTATTCAAATTATTCTGAAGCACCAGGCAGGCACTAAAAACAATACGCAAACACCTGGCGAAACCGATATAGATGTTACCTTCCGGACGGAAATAAAGTAACAGTTATCAGTGATCAGTGATCAGTGATCAGTGACCAGTGACCAGTTACCTGTAACAAGTAACCAGTTATCAGTAACCAGTTATCAGTGCATAACCTAATTTAGGCAGCCAATAAGTATACGTAAAATATTCGCCGGATAAAAAAATAAAATCATTTTTCGGCGGTGTATGATATGGGATAATAGATTGAGTTGACAACTTTTAGCAAGTTGTCAACTCTTTTTATATCGAAGCAAATATATGCTCTTGTGATTTTTAGAATATAATTATAAATATCAGGTACCCAGATATATAATTACCTGGCTTGGGCTCATTATTATTACTTGAACGGGCTTGAGTAAGCCGGGGTGGTTGTAAGTTTTGTGTCGGTTAAAGATTTCAAAAACGCAATCAGATCTTTTTTATCCTGTTCCGATAACTGCAGCTTACCTTCTGTTTCTTTAAATTTAAGGCTGGCCATTTCTTGATCGAGCGTTGGTGAAGCATGCCCGCCGTTATTATAATGATCAATTACTTCTTCCAGTGTTTTAAAACGGCCATCATGCATGTAAGGAGCAGTGAGCTCAACATTACGTAAAGATGGAGCCTTGAATTTGCCGAAATTCTCTAAGCCAGGTTTTACTTTTGCATAGCCGATATCCTTAAAATCGCTGTAGGTGGCTGCTGGGTCTATTCCATTGTTACGGTAAGCAGTTGCCGCATCCATAGGCTGCAAAATAAAAAGGTTAGGATTACCATGGCAATGATCACAACTGCCACCGCTGATGTATTCACCCATGCCTTTGTCTTTCGGATCGCGAAGGTAAATTTGCATGCCGCGCAATTCAGATGGTGTTAATTCTTTACCGGCCAGGCCTAACCTTTCAGCCATATCAAACTTTGAGTCAACAGAAACTATTGTGCGTAAAAACTGGGCCATGGCTTTGGCGGCGTTTTCTTTGGTTACTTTTTCAGAGCCGAAAGCTTTTTTGAACTGCGCTGGATATTTCGGGTGGCGCTGTAGCCGTACAAGCGCTTCGCCCCAGCTAAGGTCCATTTCCAGCTTATCTTCAACGGGCATTACAACCTGTTGCTCAAGGGTTTGCGCGCGTCCATCCCAAAAGAAGCCATAATTTATCCAAACCAGGTTAAATAGCGGCATTGTGCTCCTGTTTCCTTCTTTGCCATGTATGCCTTTTTCAAAAGCATTATTTGTAGCGAAAGCATTTTCCTGTTTATGGCAAGTGCTGCAGCTCATTGAGCTGTCGCCGGAAAGTATATTATCGTAGAAGAGCATGCGCCCCAGTAAAATACCTTCCTCGGTTAAAGGATTATCGGCAGGTATAAGCGGGTTTGGGAAGCCCGCAGGCCTTGGCAGCTTATAGGGCGTGCCATAATTTTTTACATCATCAACCGGCTTTACATCATCGGTATTATCTTCAACATTCGGCTTGCAAGATGTAAGCTGACCTGCCAGTATGAATAGTACAGATAAAAAAGTAAAGTATTTTTTCATATAGCTATATATACGTTTAACAGCTCGTAATAATTCACTATTTACCTATAAACCAACAGCATTGGCGAAATTGCGGCTTACTTTCCATGCAAGGTTTATTTTTTCTTCCGTACCTTCTGAGTGCGTAATACTTTCCTTAACAGGATCAATTTTCTCTACATCAGCGCCCGGTTGCAACAGCTTGTTAATATTTACGTTAAGAACCAGATCCTGCGTTTGCCCTGCAGCGATGTTAATATTTTTGCTGAGCTTAACCTGCTGGTAAAAAGTGTCCGAAGCAATATGGTATGAAAAGCCGGTTGTGTTTGTACTGTTATTGTACTTTGATTTGCCTTCCAGCATTATAAACCTGTAACCTGCCCAGCTCCAATCTGTTCCGCGGTAAATGCTCAAAGGGTGGTCGTTATCATAATTGTTACTTACAACATTCATACGTTTTGGAACGCCAACGCCCAGTTCCAGCGCTTTATAGTTGCCGGCCGGCACTTCAAAAGTAAATGCTGTGCCAATCGAGCTCTTGTCGTAAGGCTCGAGTATTTCTTCATCCAGGTCAATAAAAAGCAGCTCTTTCATTGTTTGCCTGCTTCCATCGTCCTTTATCAGCGTAAGGTCCGATAAATAGAATTTCACAAGGTCCATGGAATACTCCTGTCCATCGGCAAGTACAAACGGTTTATTCAGCGAAAACGGAGCATCGCCGGCCATAACATTAACCTTAAAATTTATATTCGCTTTGGAAGATGGCGTTGTACCGGGATCTTTATCACCACAGCTAACAACGAGCAAAGTCAGCAGCAAAACAGCTGATAAATAC
>DAIUCM010000099.1:0-14981 GCA_036846145.1 Bacteroidota bacterium | reverse complement strand
ATTATGTACTGTAGTTATACAATTGCAATTTTCCTAGATAAAGCAAAAATTAGCTCTGAAAAGAAGTTTTAATGAAAGATGATAGTTATTCATTAGATCTAATTTTACCAATTATAATTGGATCAATAATTTTATTGTTGCTCTCTGTATTTATAATTTCATTCGTATTTAAGTATCGCCAGGCACAATTGAATATGATTTTGGAAAGACAAAATTTGCAACATGCCAAACTAAAAGCCGAAGTAGAAATTAGAGAATATACACTAAACTATGTTTCTAAAGAGTTACATGACAACCTTGGACAGATCGCTTCCGTTTTAAAAATTAATCTAACTTTAATAGCAAGGGAAAATATTCATTCATCACCAAGGTTATACGAATCGCAGGATCTAATTCAAAAATTAATTAATGAAATAAAATCTGTGTCCAAGAGTCTTAACTCAGGTAATGTTTTGAAAATAGGATTGACTAAAGCGCTGGAGAATGATATTGCACGAGTTAATAAAACTGGTGTATTAAGTATTAAGTTTAATGCACCAGGTGAACTACCTATGCTTACTAAAGAAACGGAATTACTGCTTTACAGAATGTGTCAGGAAGCACTAAATAATATTCTTCAGCATAGTAAGGCTACATGTGGCTTTATTAATTTTATTAATAATCAACATAAATTACACATACAGATTATAGATAATGGTGTTGGATTCGATGTTCAGAAAGTTGAAAATAATTCTTTAGGTTTAGCAAATTTTAAAGAGAGATGTAAGTTCATTGGCGCTGATTATTCACTATTCAGTAATCCCGGCCATGGAACAAGAATCGAAATAATATTACCTATAAAAAATCATTCTTATGACACTAATTAAGCCAGTAAATATTGCAGTCGTAGATGATCATCATTTATTCCGAAGCGGACTTATAAATCTTATACACGCATTAGGAGATAACTTTAAAGTTAGTTTGGAATCATCTAATGGACAAAATTTCTTAAAACTTCTTGAAGAGAATGAATTACCGGAAATAGCCATTGTAGATGTAAATATGCCAATAATGGATGGGTTCGAAACAGCGTTACACTTAAAAGAAAAATACCCTTCAATAAAAGTGCTTGTTATAACAATGATTGAGGATGAAACTACCTTAATTAAAATGTTACGATTAGGGATAAAAGGATACTTGAGTAAAGATGTGGAGCCTGAAGAACTAAAAGAAGCCTTAATATCCATTGCAGAAAAAGGATTTTATTATACAGACTATGTTACTGGTAAACTAATAGAATCCGTAAATACATCATCAACAAAGTTAGCATCAACTTACCTAAAGGATCGCGAACAGAAGTTTTTGGAATTGGCATCTACAGACCTTACTTATAAAGAAATGGCGGATATTATGTGCATCAGCCATAAAACCGTTGATGGATATAGAAATGCTTTATTTGAAAGGTTTGGCGTAAAATCCAGGACTGGTTTAGTAATCTATGCTATAAAAAATGGCTTGATAAAAATATAGTTAAAACAGTTTAATTAAGAATTTCTATACAGGGTAAAATACTAATGCGTTTTCGGGATTTTTCCTGTATTTAACATTTGCTATTTTAATTCACAATAATTTTCATCTACTTGCCGGCAAATTAACATTTAGCAATTAAATGATTTGCCTTAAAATTGGACGGTTAAGCTGGATACTTTTTTTAATCATCTTAACAATTAGTTTATCTTCATGTACAGATGAAGTAACAAAGCCGGACTGTGAGATTAATAAATGCGGATGGGTTACAATATCCAATAACTCGAAAAACCCCTACGATTTCTATATCGACGATGTTTTCCAATCCAGGCTAAATGGTGGAAGTATTACAAAGTCAATCAAAATAAATGAAGGAAATAACAGAAAGCTGTACGTAAAGCAGGTAAGTGGCTATATAATTTATCCCACAGAAGTAACAACTTCTTTAAATGTTTTAAGATGTTCTGAATATGGCTGGCAAATCCCGTAAAGAAAAAAATGAAGAGCAGCCGGTAATTCAGAATATAATAAATCTGAATACGACTGCTAAAAAGTCACCAGGTGTAAAGCGTAAACCAACAGAAAAAGTGACTTCCAACAAACTAGAAAGGGAAACCGATAGAAGGAATTACTTAATAGTTTTTTTGCTGATATTAATAATTGTAATTACACTTTACTTACTTATGAATCCTGATATGTTGCCAGGAATTCGGCAAGGTGAAGGAGTTAGAACAATATCATATTAAATTAAAGAAATGGTTACTATAAGAATTGGTGAAGCCCAAAGAGATTTTACAAATCTGGAAGAATCATGGGTTAATAAAGAAGTAAATGGCAGAAAAAATGATGGCCAAAAGGTTTGTGAACAGGTGATAATAAATGAGGGTAGCCTTAGCCTGCATCTAATATCCAAGGATTACACACAAGGACGAGGTGGAAGTGGATCTCTAAGCAACGATCAGGAACGCATCTGGAATCTATGGAAGCAAAATAACTTACACGGTGATTTTTCTGGTGGCAATTTAATTGCGTTCTTAAAGCAACTAAAAAAATATTTGTAAACATAAATTTTATATGAAAAGTAAAGGAACAGCCGCTATACTTGCCTTCTTTTTAGGTGGTATTGGCATTCATCATTTCTACTTAGGTAGAAGCACTGCAGGAATTCTGTCATTACTATTCTTCTGGACTTTTATCCCTGCTTTTGTAGCCCTTGTAAACTTCATTCAGCTATTAATTATGAATGATGAAGAGTTTAACAGAAAATACAATTTTGGTGCAGCTTTGCAAAATGCTACGACAGATGTTGGCGAAAGGCTCTCGAAACTACACGTTCTGAAACAAAAAGGTGGTATTACTGAGGCAGAGTATGAAGCACAGAAACGGAATCTTTTAAAATACTAAGATATAAAACCAACAAATACGGATAATATACAGAACATAATTTAATAATTATTTCATTAGACACAACCTGGAGAGTTAGGAATATCAAAATACCTTGATTGTTTTAAATGTGCGTCTCACCAAAAAGGGATTTAAACCAGAATCTTGATTCGTAGCAGAAACTTTAGAAATATCTGATAAGGAGTGGAAGTGCGTAATTAATTTATGGCAATACTACCATAGAAAGCTGGATAGAATTATTTGCAGAAATAAAGGAGTCCCCAGTGGAAGATATTATTCAATTTGAAGGAAAGCCACTTAGAACCTTATATCAACAAGCTGTTTGCAGCGGCATATTAATATCAACTGGTGAAGACAAGCAAACCGAAACACCAATGGCATTTCAATCCGCACTTGCCGGTATTCTTCTGGCCTCTGAAATTGTAATTGAATCTTCAGGAATTGCGAGAGAAAAACCGTCCACGATGACTCGAATTAATTTACTTAAACCAATCACACTAGTTTTAGATGAGAAGCTTATGAAAAGGCAGGATGGTAGATGCATTTGTCAGGACAATGATTTTACTATGCAATATAAACACAAATACTATTAAATAATAATATATTGACTTGCTGTATTAAAATTAAGCATCATCATTTTAGCAAAGATTATGACAATAGAAACAGAGCTGTTTGAAGCTTTTAAACTAAACATTTGGGATCATCAGAAAGATGCTCTAAGAGAAATAGTTAAATATTTAAAAAGTACATCAGAAAAAGCATTTTTAGTTAAAATGCCTACAGGAACAGGTAAAACAGGAGTATTTGCTTGTTTAACAAGGATTATTTACCCAGAAAAAAATTATGTAATTATTACTCCAAGTACTGCATTAAAATTTCAAATTATTGATGAATTACATAAGGGATTTTGGGAGAAAATAAAAAAACCACTTGAAAGTTTACCTGACCAGATAATTGAATCGTTGTTACCTAGTGACGCCGAAACCACAATTAAGCAAATAGAAAACAAGAAGTTTATTTTAGTTACTACTATTCAAACTTTACAGTCACTTTCTAGTGATCCAAAATATCAATTAGTTATTGAAGAACTTAGAAGAAGAACTGATTATATAATATTTGATGAGGGACATAAGGAACCAGCTTTTACATGGGGCGAAACCGTCCGTGCATTTAAAAAACCGACTATACTTTTTTCGGCTACGCCATATAGAAATGACTATAAGATTTTTAATATCGATAAGGACAACTTTTATTCTTTAGATCATAAATTATGTGAAAATTTAAATATTTTAAGGCAATTACATATTGAGAAATTAACGTTACCTGCCTTAAATCCAATCACATTCGTTAATGATTTATTAAACCAACTTAATATCATTGATAAAAAATTAAAAATTCAAGGTATTACAAATCCTAAAATTATTATTAGATGCGAAAATGAAAGAGATGTTGGTCAAGTTGTTAAAGCGCTAGACAAATTGAAAAAATCAGTTGTCGGTATTCACGAGAATTTCAAAGAGACTAAAAATACAACTAGCACTGTACCCGATAAAAATAAGCAATCGGAATATGATTTTTTTGTACACCAATATAAGTTAATAGAAGGTATAGACAATCCGGATTTTTGTGTAGTGGCCTTATATTCTGATTTTTCTAATACCCGTTTACTTATACAACAAATAGGCAGGGTTTTAAGAAACCCAAATAAGAAGAAAGATCAATTTGCATATTTATTTTGCCTTGATAATCAAAAAATCAAATTGGAATGGGAAAAATATCTTGATTTCGATCATAAGATGGCAGATAAGAAAAAATTATTTGATGTGTCTGACATTTTAAAGGTCAATAAAGAAGCTTCTACTTTATACTTCAGCGGCACCTTTAGAGATTTGATTGATGTGAACAATTTAAGTTTGACTAAAACCTTGCAATTTCAAAAGAAAGTTAATGTTTTTGTCCATGATAACACAACAACGTTTGATGATTTGAGCAAATATATATTGAATGAATGGGCAAAACGGGACTACTTCATTTTAAAATATGAGCTACCTGATCCCAACAATAGCCTTCTTATTCTTTACATAAAATACGAAAACTCACCATTGGTAAAAGATGGAGTCTTTATTGAGCAAACTTTATCACTTACATATCTACAGTTTAAAGACAATTACATAATTTATTATGATAGTGAACAAAATAACCCGCTATTTCAATTTGACACAATTGAACCAGTTCCAAGAGAATCACTAGGTAAGCTATTTAAAAACAAAAAGAATATAACTAATATATTTTTACATAATACTGATATTGGTAAGAATAATGTAAGAAGCAAAGAATTGCACGCTAGATCAATAGAATATACTGCGCCTGGTTTAACAGATCATTCATTTTTTCCTGCACGACTAGAGGGTTATATAACTAACACTTCAGGTGAAAATAGGCGAAGATATATTGGATTTCAATATGGTCGTATTACAGACTTTAGCGCAAGTAGAATTGAGTTTGATGAATTTCAGAAGTGGATTGTAGAGGTAATCGAAGAATTAAATATTGCAGTTAGTAAGTCAAATGTTCGAGGCTTTCTAAGTCGATTCTCTGATAAAGTTAATCCACCCAAAATAACTAATCCTGCATCCATTCTATTAGATATTGATAGTGAACTACTAGAACAATACACCTTCGGCCTTAAAAAGGAAAACTTAATGTTTGATGACTTATGTGCAACAGTCAACAAGAATTCATTCATATTAAGATTAAACAACGAAAACCATAATTTCCAAATTGAGTACATACCTAAGAAGAAAAAATATATATTAGCAAGTGATGACTTAGATAGAAACACCGAATGCAATGATAAAAAAGGAATTTCTATTATTTCGCATTTAAATGCCAATCAATCATTTAGAGTAATTGTTGAAGGCAACCAATATGTATATGCATATCGAAATTTTTTTAAACCTGGTATAAATTTAATAAGCAAGAAGAAGGATCTTGACTTAAGGCAACTATTCAATACTCATAGTTGCATTACAAAGACCACTAGTGAGAAAGGAGGAAAGTCCAAGCCTATATCCGGTAATCAATGGCACAAGGATAGTTTATTCGGACTGATTTGCCGCTCAGCAAAAGGCTATGGCGATCCGAAACTAGAGCAAATGTGCGGTTTTGATTATTTAATTTGTGATGACCTTGGAAATGAAATTGCTGATTTTATTGGATTAGATAGTATCAACAAAAGAATTGTCTTTATTCATGCTAAAGCTGGCAAATCTAAATTATCAGCGAGTGCATTTCAAGAGATATGTGGACAGGCTACAAAAAACTTAGACTATTTAAATCCATATTTTAGTAAAAATCCTGAAGCAAACGTAAAAAAATGGAACAAGCCCTGGAATATTACAGGAATCGGAAGTGTTAATAGAGTTATTACTGGTGGAGTGACACCAAAAGCATTTTGGAATAAATATATGAATCTAATGTCAGATCCTTCAATTTCAAGAGAGGTGTGGCTAGTTGTCGGAAATATGTTTGATTATGCATCCTTCGAAAAAGAATTAAATAAAACTAAAATTGAAAATGTAAAAAGCGAGGTAATACAGTTAATTTATCTTCTAAGATCTACTTGGAGTAGTGTCTCTTCTGTTGGCGGTCAACTAAAAATCCTATGTTAATTTATTGAGATTATAGGTGTTTTTTGCATTTATCCTTAACAGGACACGACATTATGAAAAACTTTATTTCGCATTTAAAACAGCACTCTTTCCTCTCTCATATCCGACGACGTCTAACTGACAATTTCATAAAACTGATTAAAAAACTATAAAATGAAATCATGAAGAATAATTTGGTAATTGGTGTTTTAGGGCATAGGAACTCAGGTAAATCAACAACTTGGAATGACCTTTTTGAAGAACGAGTTAAAACAGGTTCTAGAATAAGGATTTTGAATTTATCAGAAACGGAATATATTGAATTATTCCTTGTTAGTGGAAGTGCAGAAGAAAGAGAAATGTATGTTGGTGATATTATTGGCAATCAAAAGCCCAGAATAGTGCTCTGCTCAATGCAGTATATCTCAGAGGTTTCTGAGACTATCGATTATTTTGTTGACAATGATTATTTTCTATATATACAATGGCTTAATCCTGGTTTTAGAGATCAAAATGATCTAGCACACTCAGATTATTTAGGGCTTGCTAACAAAATTCTTGCACTTGAGTCTACTCTCAGTATAAGGAGCGGTAAAGTTGATACCACAAGCCGTATCCAAGAAATTATTGATTACTTATATGGATGGGCAAAACCTAGAAATTTACTATTGACATACAATCCTTAATGTTTTAGTTGAAAGGCTATTTACTTATTTTTTCAGCTAATGAATAATTTAACAAGCAATCTTAGAATTGTAGCCTGTAACTTCGCTGATTCAATTATTAAATTCTCATGTCCGACGACCAAAAACGACAACTCGAACAACAGCTCTGGAATATAGCAAATACGCTCCGTGGAAAAATGGATGCAGATGAATTCCGGGATTATATCCTGGGATTTATTTTTTATAAGTACCTGGCCGAGAAAATGGAAATGTATGCCAACACCATTTTAAAGCAGGATGGCATTACATATAAGGATATCAAAGAAAATACTTCAGAAGGGAAGGAATATATTGAAGCCATAAAGGAAGAAGCACTGGAAAAACTGGGTTACTTCCTGAAACCATCAGAACTATTCAGCGAACTGGCGAAGCGCGGCAATAACGATAAAGAAGACGAAGACAATTTCATTTTAGAAGACCTGCAAAAAGTGCTTAACAATATTCAGTTAAGTACAATGGGTGCGGAAAGTGAAGAAGATTTTGACCACCTTTTTGAAGATATTGACCTCAACAGCACCAAGCTCGGTAAAACTACAAAAGCACGAAATGAAGTTATTTCCAAAGTACTACAACACCTGGATAAAATAGATTTCAAGCTGGAAAATACAGAGCTGGATGTACTGGGCGATGCGTATGAATATCTTATCGGGCAGTTTGCCAGCGGAGCCGGTAAAAAAGCCGGTGAATTTTATACGCCGCAGGCAGTAAGTAAAGTACTGGCCAAAATTGTAACAACCGGTAAAACCAAGCTGAAATCGGTATATGATCCTACATGCGGTTCGGGATCTTTGTTGTTGCGCGTGGCGAAAGAAGTAAAGGAAGTAAGCAATTTTTACGGACAGGAACTGAACCGAACTACTTACAACCTTGCGCGAATGAATATGATTTTGCACGATGTACATTACCGCAAATTCAATATAAAGCAGGAAGATACGCTGGAGCATCCGCAGCATCTGGATAAAACTTTTGAAGCCATTGTAGCCAATCCGCCTTTTTCTGCTAACTGGAGTGCCAACCCATTGTTTATGAGCGACGACCGCTTTAGCCAGTATGGAAGATTAGCACCTAAAAGTACAGCCGATTTTGCTTTTGTGCAGCACATGATACATCACCTGGCAGATAATGGTATTATGGCGGTTGTTTTGCCGCATGGCGTTTTGTTCCGTGGCGGTGCGGAGCAGCATATACGCAAATATCTTATAGAGGACCGCAATTATTTAGATGCTGTAATTGGTTTGCCGGCCAATATTTTTTACGGTACAAGCATACCAACCTGTATTATGGTATTTAAGAAATGCCGCGAGCAGCCGGATGATATTTTATTTATTGATGCAAGCCAGCATTACGAAAAAGTAAAAACACAAAACACCCTGCGCGACAGCGATATTGATAAAATTATAGAAACTTACCGCAACCGTAAAGAGGAAGAAAAATACAGCAAAAAAGCGCTGCTAACTGAAATTGCCGCTAACGATTATAACCTGAATATACCGCGCTATGTAGATACGTTTGAAGCCGAAGAAAGCATAGATATTAATGCCATTGCGGAAGAACTGAAAGCTTTGGATATACAAATGGCTGAAACCGATAAAACAATTGCCGCTTTTTGTAAAGAATTAAATATCTCAACACCGTTTTAAATGATGGAAGAGCAAAAGAATATTCCTGAATTGCGCTTTCCTGAGTTTAGTGGTGATTGGGAAGTAAAAAAGTTAGGGGATTTATTAGAATTTAAAAATGGAATTAATGCCTCTAGAGAGCAATATGGTAAGGGTGTGAAATTCATTAACGTTTTGGATATTCTTAATAATGAATTGATAACGTATGATAAAATTATTGGCAAAGTTGATGTAGATGATATTACAGTAAGCAAATACCCTGTAAATTATGGCGACATACTATTTCAACGAAGTTCCGAGACAAGAGAAGAAGTAGGTACAGCATGTGTTTATTTGGATAAAGATCACACTGCTACTTTTGGCGGATTTGTGATTAGAGGAAGAAAAATAGCTAACTACGATCCTGTTTTTCTTAATAAGTTACTCAAAACCGATAGCGCTCGTGATGAAATAACATCAAAATCTGGAGGTAGTACCCGGTATAATGTTGGTCAGGAAACCTTATCATCAGTAAAATTATACTTTCCACATATTAAGGAGCAAGAAAAAATAGCCTCATTTCTTACTGCAATTGATGAAAAACTTCAGGCACTGAAGAAAAAGAAAAGCCTTTTAGAGCAATACAAAAAAGGTGTAATGCAGAAAATATTTTCTCAGGAAGTGCGCTTTAAAGATGATAATGAAAAAGCATTTCCGGAATGGAAAACAAAAAAGATAGGAGATATAACAAGCTTATTGAAAGACGGTACACATGGCACTCATAAAGATAGCAATTCGGAAGGTTATTATTTGTTAAGTGCAAAGAATATAATAAATGGTAAAATTAATATAGATAGCTCTGACAGAAAAATTTCTAAAGATGATTATGACTCCATTTACAAAAATTACCAATTAAAACCTGGTGATATTTTATTGACTATTGTAGGAACTATTGGCAGGTCAGCTATTTGGCAAGGAGATTTGGAAAATATTGCTTTCCAACGAAGTGTTGCCATATTTAGATTTAAAGAATGCATACCAGAATTTATGTATCAAATTTTTTGTCAAGAATTCTTTCAAACTGAATTATTAAAAAGACAAGTTGTATCTGCTCAGCCAGGAATTTATTTAGGGGATCTGGCCAAAATAGAATTAAGTTTACCAACGTTGCCTGAGCAAAAAAGAATATCAACTCTTCTTTCATCTATTGATGAAAAGATAAATTATTGCAATACACAAATTGAAAAAACAGAGCAATACAAAAAAGGGCTTTTACAAAAGATGTTTGTGTAAGCTGTTATAGCATTTTTCGGGCAAACCATATATGTAATATTCATCAACCAAAATCCAACATGCAAAAACAACAATTTATTCTCTATGAAATTTGGATGCTCACGGTAAATGCAAGTTTCCAGCGTGCAAATATTTACGTTCCCGGCACACCGGAAAAAGACAGGCAAATTTTAAGGGAAGCATTAAAACAGCATATCATGCAAACAAGTAAAATGTATGCATTACCGGTAAATGAAAATCAACACCTGGAGAATATAAAATCTGTTATTACATTTTCGCTTCCATATAAGCACATGCTTCAAAATGCTTCATTAAGTTTCGGCGTTAGTCAAAAGCTGCTAAACCTTTATCTCAAATATCTATGGAGCTTAAATATTATTCCCACGCCCCCACATTTCCCTGTAGATAATATCATCCAAACTGCCCTAAAAATTAAAAACAAGCCCTGGACCCAAAAGCATTTTGATGAAGATGCATATATGGAAGTTATTAACGAAGCCGCAAAACAGCTTGGCGCAAAATACAAAAATATCGCAGAATGGGAATTAGCTAATTTTAAAAGAAGGATAAATATTGCAGTTGGAAATTAATTGATAATTAAGCATTTTTGAAGAAAGTCATATATGCTTTGTGAAAAATTATTCATATAGACACGAAAAATAATTCGTAAAATGGAATTGAAATATGAAAACTTGTGTTAATATTGCACTGAAATACAGCAGAATAAATTTTTCTCTTGTATTTTTTCAATTAGAAAGTTCTACACTTAAAGATAATATACCTCCCATGCCTCTCTACGATGCACACTTTGGGGGGTTTTTTCATTTTTAGCCTATGAGTAAGAAAAATTACATAAAGGCTCCTTTAACCTTTCAGAATCAGTTAGAATTACTAAAAAGCCGAGGACTCATTGTTGAAGATGAACAAAAGGCTATTTGCTATCTGCAAGGGATAAGTTATTATAGACTTAGCGCTTATTTTCTTCCGTATCAACTGGTTAAGGATACTTTCAATGAAGGGACAACTTTTAAACAGATCATTGATACATACAGCTTTGATCGAGAGTTAAGATTGTTAATTTTTGATTGTATTGAAAGAGTTGAAATTGCAATTCGTACACAATTCATATATAGTTTAGCTGTCCATTACAATGATTCGCACTGGCAAGATAACAGGAATCTTTTTTCAGCCCCTTTTTCTCCAAAACCAGGAATTACAATTGATCCATTCACTGATCTGCAAAAAATTATTGACAAAGCAAAAAATGCTAAAAATACAGAGGTTTTTATTAAGCACTATTGTGATACTTATGATAATCCACCAAATCCTCCTTCCTGGATGTGCTTAGAATTGCTAACAATGGGTGAATTATCTCATATTTTTCGTGGCTTAAAAGATAAACAGGATAGAAATAGAATTGCTAATTTTTTTGGAGTACAACAAAAGGTTTTTATTTCCTGGCTTCATGCAATTACTTATGTAAGAAATATTTGTGCGCATCATTCCAGGTTATGGAATAAAGATTTAGCAATAGAACCTGCTATCTTATCAAGCCCAATAGGTAAATGGATTACTCGCCCTTTTGAAATAAATCAAAGAACTTTCTATTTCCTTTGCGTGCTGAAATATCTCTTATTAAGAGCAAATGCTGGTAATCGGTTAAAGGAAAAACTTGAAGCTCTTTTTAATAAATATCCACACATTCCAATTCAATTTATGGGCATACCTTCAGATGGAAATGGAAATATTTTAGACTGGAAAAACGAACCTCTCTGGCAATAAGGATGAGTAAACAACCCGAGCAAATATTAGAAGAGCAATTAGTAGTGCAACTGGTAAACCTGGGTTACGGCCTTGTTACTATTAAAGATGAAAAATCACTTATTGCAAATCTAAAATCACAGTTAGAAAAGCACAACAACATACAATTTTCCGATAAAGAGTTCGAGAAGGTTTTAAATATCCTCAACAAAGGTTCTGTCTTCGAAAAAGCTAAAACGCTCCGGGAAAAACATCATATTATTAAAGACAATGGCCAAAACCTGTATTTCGAGTTTATAAACTCAGAGCATTGGTGCCAGAACCAGTTCCAGGTTACACAGCAGGTAAGCATGGAAGGCACATACAAAAACCGCTACGATGTAACCTTGCTTATAAACGGATTGCCATTGGTACAAATAGAACTTAAACGGCGTGGCTTAGAACTTAAAGAAGCATTTAATCAAATCAACCGTTACCAACGCCATTCATTTGGTGCAAGCTCAGCCCTATTTCAGTATATTCAGATATTTGTTATCAGCAATGGCGTAAACACAAAATATTACGCCAATAACCGTAATCAGTCATTTAAGCAGACTTTTTACTGGACTGATGCCAACAACAAGCGCTTAACTAATATTCTCAATGGTTTCGCCAGCGAATTTTTAGAACCTTGCCATATATCTAAAATGATATGCAAATACATTGTGCTGAATGAAACCAGCAAGATTTTAATGGTGCTACGCCCTTACCAGTTTTATGCCGTAGAAGCATTAATCGACAGGGTTAAGAACACTAATAAGAACGGCTACATCTGGCATACCACGGGTTCTGGCAAAACACTTACATCTTTTAAGGCCAGCCAGGTTCTAATGAAATTGCCAAATGTAAAAAAAGTAGTATTTGTAGTAGACCGTAAAGACCTGGATTATCAAACTACAAAGGAGTTTAACAGCTTCAGCAAAGGAAGTATTGATGGGACAGATAATACCAAAGCGCTGGTACAGCAGTTTTCTGATGATACAAAGCTAATTGTAACAACCATTCAAAAGCTAAATTCTGCCATCAGCAAATCGCAGTATTTAACTAAAATGGAAAAACTGCAAAATGAGCCAATTGTATTTATTTTTGATGAGTGCCACCGCAGCCAGTTCGGTGAAACCCATAACCGGATAAAAGCATTTTTCAGGAATATTCAGCTATTTGGCTTCACTGGAACACCCATATTTGCAGACAATGCCGTAAAAAATGAGTTAGGCAAACGTACAACTGCTGAGCTGTTTGGTGAGTGCCTTCATAAGTATGTTATTACAGATGCTATTAGAGATGAAAACGTTTTAAAATTCTCTGTTGAATATGTTGGGCGTTACAAGCGCAAAGAAACAGCAACAGAAATTGATATTGAAGTCGAAGACATTGACAGGAAAGAGTTGATGGAATCGCCTCTTCGCCTGGAGAAAATAGCAGATTATATTATTGCCAATCATAACCGCAAAACGCATAACCGTGAGTTTACAGCCATGTTTTGTGTTAGCAGTGTAGAAACACTCATAAAATATTATGACATTTTACAGAAAAGGAAGGAAGAAGGTAAGCATAATTTAAAGATCGCAACCATTTTTAGCTATGCAGCCAATGAAGATGATAAAGATGCAAACGGTTTCCTGCCTGATGAACTAGCTATAGCAGATGAACCAAAGGTATTATATGGTTTACAGGCACATAGCAGGGAAAAGCTCGATGAATTTATAGAACATTACAATAAGATGTTCGAAACCAAATTCTCAACCAGAGACAGTGAATCATTTTATAATTATTACAATGACATAGCTAAAAAGGTAAAAGACCGAAAGATTGATATTCTACTTGTAGTAAATATGTTTCTTACCGGTTTTGATAGCCCGCCACTTAACACCTTGTATGTAGATAAAAATCTTAAGTATCATGGTTTAATACAGGCATATTCCCGTACTAACAGGATACTGAACGAGCAAAAGTCCCAGGGTAATATTATTGCATTTCGCAACCTGAAAAAAGCCACTGACGATGCAATTACCTTATTCAGCAATAAAGAAGCTATTGAGGTTATCATCATGAAGCCTTATGAAGATTATGTAAAGAAATTCAATGCCGCATTTATTGAATTATTAAGGATTACGCCGACTGTAGATAGCGTAAATGACCTGGAAAGCGAAAATGATGAACTGGAGTTTATTAAAGCCTTCCGCGAATTAATACGCATAAAGAATATCCTTACAGCTTTTGCCGATTTCAAATGGTCAAACCTGGCAATGACTGAGCAGCAGTTTGAAGATTATAAAAGCAAGTACCTTGATCTTTACGATAAAGTAAGGTCTAATCATCAAAAAGAAAAAGTAAGCATACTGGAAGATGTTGATTTTGAATTAGAGCTAATCCACAGAGATGAGATCAATGTAAATTATATAATTCAGCTACTTATTAAGCTGAAGTCTAATGTTCAGAAGGATGTTACGCAAACAGAAAAAGAAATATTCAATTTACTGAATACCGAGGTACAACTACGTAGCAAACGCGAGCTGATAGAAAGATTTATCTCTGAAAATCTACCCGTAATTGAAGAAGCTGATTACATTGCTGAAGAGTTTGATAAATTCTGGAATCTTGAGAGGCAAAAAGCATTCGATCTACTGGTTAGAGAAGAAAACCTTTCAGGAGAAAGAACCCAAAAATTAATTGAAGATTACCTGTTTTCAGAAAGAGAGCCATTGCGTGATGAAGTTTTAGATCTAATTGAAGGTGAAAAGCCATCCATCTTACAGCGTAAAAAAGTTGGTGATAGAATTTTAGCCAAAATAATTAGCTTTGTTGAGACATATATAAATGGAATTACCGGAAGCTAATTTCAAGCCTGAAGAGGGATTAAACGATCAGTAACAATGTAAAAGCTTTCAGTGGGTTAATCATTTCAAATATTTCGTACTTAATTAGAAAAAAATTTTTGAAAATTTTCATGAAGAATAAATTCAAATTCTTTCGAAATATATACAATTTTGAAGTTTATGTCC
>DAIUCM010000098.1:0-15017 GCA_036846145.1 Bacteroidota bacterium | reverse complement strand
AACTGGCATTTTCTCGCCGCTTTTTTAATTCTACTTAATGTTTAAACCAGTTCCAAAGAAACTGATCTGAAAAAACGCCAGGCAGCATGGGAAAGCAGCAAGGAAGTAGGCAAAGTGTTAAAAGATGGCCTGGCGAATCTGCGCGATCTGCGTAACCAGACCGTAAAAGGTCTGGGTTACCCAGATTATTTCAACTACCAGGTGAGCGATTATAATATGACCACGCAGGAAATGCTGGACATGAATAAAAAATTCATCCGTGAAGTATGGCCATTGTATCGCGAGCTCCACACTTACGCACGTTATGAACTGGCGAAAAAATACAAAGTGCAGCAGGTTCCGGATATGTTACCGGCGCATTGGGTTAGCAATCGCTGGGCACAGGACTGGAGCGCAATGGTTAGCGTGGAGGGTATTAACCTGGATAGTATTTTAGGCAAAAAAACACCTGAGTGGATCGTACAGAAAGGAGAGGAGTTTTATGTGAGCTTAGGTTTTCCAAGCCTGCCAAAATCTTTCTACGAAAAAAGCAGCCTTTATCCTTTGCCGAAAGATGCTAAATACTCTAAGAACAACCACGCAAGCGCATGGCATATGGATCTGGAGAATGATGTAAGATCACTGATGAGCGTTACAGCAAACGAGGAATGGTATGCAACTGTAAACCACGAGCTTGGCCACATTTATTATTATCTTACTTACACGAATAAAGATGTTCCGCCATTGTTGCGCCAGGGCGCTAACCGTGCTTACCACGAAGCATTTGGTACTATGATTGGCATGGCAGCATTACAAAAGCCTTTTCTTGCGCAACATGGATTATTACCGGCCGATGTGAAAACCGATAAAATGCAGCAGCTGCTTAAAGATGCCTTGCAATACATTGTTTTCATACCGTTTTCCGCTGGTGTAATGACAGAGTTTGAGCACAGCCTTTACGCTGAAAACCTGCCAAAAGACCAGTATAATAAAAAATGGTGGGAACTTGTACAGAAATACCAGGGCGTGGTCCCGCCATCACCTAGAAGTGAATTATATGCAGACGCTGCTTCTAAAACTCATATAAATGATGACGCCGCGCAGTATTACGATTATGCCATGAGCTTTATTTTGCTTTTCCAGATCCATGACCATATTTCTAAGAATATACTAAAGCAGGATCCGCACAACACCAATTATTATGGCAACAAAGAAGTGGGGAATTTCCTGAAAGATATTATGTACTGGGGAAGCAGTAAAGACTGGCGCGAAGTGCTTAAAGAAAAAACCGGAAGCGAACTGAGCGCAAAAGCAATGCTCGATTATTTCGCGCCGCTGATGGATCATTTAAAGAAGCAAAACCAGGGAAGAAAATATACTTTGCCTGAAACCATATAAGCATAGGCTGAAAAATGCTTCATAAAACTAAAAACCCGGTTTACAAGCCGGGTTTTTAGTTTATGAAAAGGTATTTTTAGGAAATGTTATATATGGAAAGAGAAGGATTAAATGTGCTTCTGCCTGCTCTTCAGCATTTTAATTTCGTTCTTAAGTTCATCAAGTTCAGCGTTCAGCTCCGCGCGAAGCAGGTTATTCTCTGTAGCCATCTGGTTCAATTGCTTACGTAATACACGGATAGAGTTAAGCTGCTCATTGTTTATCAGCGACATTTCTTCGTACATCATTAACGCGCCCGATGTGCAGCCGGAAACCATAACAAATATAGTATCGCCGGTTTTAAAACCACTCGCGGTAAAAACCTCAATAAATCCCCGTAAATTAAAGCTTAGTTCCCATTCCAGCTCGGCGCCATTCGTGACTAAATTTTCAAAAAATAATTTTGCTTTTTCGGTGCAGGCGACATCAATCAGCCCGGCAAAAGTGCTGAATTGTTTATCGTTTGGTATTACACCATCGCTGGCTGCAACAGTGTTCATAATTTGGCCTTCAGAATTAAGCTGCAGTACAAAAAAGGGGAATTGTGCAGAAGGCGGGTACATTTTATGCAGAATGGTTTTTTGTTGACATAATCTCTTGAGCTTTTTCCAATGCTTTTGAGGCTGATTCAGCAAACCCGTCTGCCCCTATTTTCTCCCACAGCTTTGGTGCCAGTTTAAAAGGATAACCTCCAACCATTATTTTAGTTGTATCCAGGTGCTTTTTTGCCCGTATCTTTTCAATTACTTCGGCAAGTTTTGCAACATGGTAGGTCATAGTTGCCGATAATAAAACTATATCAGGCTGTTTTTCTTCAATAACATTTATTAACGCGGCAGTCGGTGTATTAGCGCCCAGGTGGAAAGTATCCCAACCGTCCATTTCAAAAAAATCGGTTACCATCCTTAAGCCAACTTCATGGTAATCTCCTTCTACACAGGCTGAAACAATGGTTTTGTTTTTTGGCGCATCGGAAATAATATAATTATACAGCTGCGACATGATAAGCTGTGTTGCTGCTGTGCAATAATGTTCCTGCGCAACGTTAATTTTATTTTCCTGCCAAAGTCTGCCAATTTCATACTGAGATTTTTCGAAAACATTTTCATAAATATCCTTAACAGGAATTCCGTTCTCTACACTTTTCAGTATCATTTGGCTGGCAAGGTTACGTTTACCCTCCAGAAGGTAATTCAGGTAATCGCGTGCCAGCAGTCCGGTGGGTGAGTCTTCATTGACCAGGAATGATTCGGTTCCGGATTGTATATCGTTCAAAAGCTTAAGGGAAGTATCAATATAATCAGCCGCTATTTTTCCCTGTTCTTCTTTAAGTTCTGCAAGCAGTACATGCTTCATGCTTAGCAGGTTTTGCTCCAGGTCATCCACAGGAATATTACGGGCTGCCAGCATATGCTTTGCCCAGGCGCAATATTCAGTGAACAACAGTGGGCTTTCAGCGCCAATGGCTTCCGATAAGTAGCTTAAATGATATTGCGCATCCTGCAGGCATTTGGCTTTTCCTGCTTCGCCGTATCTTTCGGCAAGCATTGGGTTTTTCCTATAATGGCTATCAGTAATTTTATGTGCCAAAGCAGGCATGCGCTGAGCAATTTCGGTACTGGTGAAAATATATCTGTCTGGCATTACTACTGGTTAGGAACAAATATATTCAAAAAAACTAATTTCTGCACTGCGTGGCACCAGGCGAAGGCCTTTGGGTATGCCTTTATGCGAATCCTGGTATTTATGGCTGCGGTGCCAGGTTTTATAATTTTCTTCGGTTTGCCAATATGTAATCAGCCATATTTCATCAGGATTTTTAACCGGGCTTATCACATCAAGCTTTATGAAACCCTGCGCGTCTTCAACCAGCTGTGGCCGGTTCACGAAAGCTTCCTTTACCTGTGGAGTCATGCCGTTGGCAACTACAAATTTGCTCAGTGCTACAAACATCTTTTACACTATGGTTTTATTTAAGGCTAAGAGGTTTTTAAATGAAACAATTTCAACAAAAAACCAGTCAGCACATTTATAACCGGAAATATACATCCTGCAAGATACATAATACGATTTAAAATATGGCTATAATCCCAGATGGTAAATTATACATTGGTACCTCCGGATGGAGCTATAGTAACTGGAAGCCAGCTTTTTACCCGCCCGAATTAAAAAGTGCGGATTTTTTATCTTTTTATGCGAAACAGTTTCAAACAACCGAGTTAAACAGTAGCTTCTACAATTTTCCGCTGGCCAAAAGTATTGACAAATGGCTGCATACAACGCCGGATAATTTCAGGTTTTGCGCGAAGCTGCACAGAAGTATTACGCATTATAAAAAGCTTGTTGATGTTAAGGAAGAGCTGTTGAAATTTGCCGGCAGGTTCGAAGGATTGAAGCCAAAACTTGGGCAGATACTGATTCAGCTACCACCAAGCCTTACCTTCAACCGCGAAACTGTATTAGTTTTTTATGATTTGCTGATGGAAACCATGCCGGGATTTAGTTTTTCACTGGAAGCGAGGAACACAAGCTGGTATGATGAGGAAAGCCTGGAACTGATGAGCGATTATAATATTGCGAATGTTATTGCCGATGCAGGAAAAAGATTTCCCCTAAGCAATGCCGTTACCGCTAATGATGTTTACATACGTTTTCATGGCAGGGAAAAACTTTATGCATCTGAATATGATACCGAGGCGCTTGAAGAGTATGCGGAAGCAATTAAAATTTACCTGGAGGATGGCCTGCGTGTCTGGGTGTTTTTCAACAATACCATGTATGGACATGCTTTAAATAATGCTATAACTCTTAAAGAGCTGGTAAAAATGTAATTAAGGTTTAAACATGTCGCCATGCTCATCAAAATTTTTCTTCAAATGTTTTTCAGTTAAAAATAAAAGAATCACACCGGCTATAATCATTAACGCAATACTAATAAGGCTGTAAATTTCCTTATCGAGTTCTGGAAAAAGCCAGTAAATTACGGCGCCGGTCAAAGCCAGGTCAAAACCCAGGAAAATCATCAGTCCTGCAGCGTAACGGTTTGCGGCATCCCAGCTATCCTGGCTTTTCATAGATCTTTCCGTACGGTAACCATACCATATATTTATTTTCTTGGGCGGAAAAAATCTCATACAAACGCCCCCAATCATAAAAACTAAACCAATTAGTAAAAGCGGAAAAGCAATGGGATGCATATTTGGGAGAATTAAGAATTATAAGAGATATAACTCAATGTTGTTTAATTAAACTTACTTGCGGCGTTGCCCTAAGCTGTGTTGTTTAAGTCTTTTCAGATTGTTATTGCACGTTCGCTCGTTGTGGCACATGAGCATGCGCTTTTATACCAAATATTGAACTAACCAGGCTAAGGCTCTATTCAAAGGGCTTTGCCCCATGCTGGCACAGTTCGCCCTTGCAGGGCTCAGAAGTGAAATTTAATTTAAAAAATAACAATAGAAGATGCACGCACGGCTTTAGAGGGCAGAAACAAATATTGAAAAACTAATTGTGTTTATTCAACAAACTTTATTGAATTCTTAACCATCCAGCGTAATTCATAATCTATAATTCAATGTGGTTTTTTAAGGATTTTTTTAAACGTATCGGTAAATCAATCTATGCGTTTCAATCTCAATTTTGCCTTCCGTTGCCGGGCTGGCAACTTCTTTTGTCTTAAAACAACACCGCAGGGTGCACGAATACCAAAATAAAAAATAAATTTATTTATGAGTAAAACAAGCAATTTCGAAGCTTTCACGAATACAAACGCATAAAAATAAAAGATATATGAGTAAAAGTTCAAAGCTTTAAATTATAATGCAAAAAATGGCTTTAAAGCATATTTCATCCGAAACAGGAGCCAAAATTAATTTGAAAATTTGAAGATATGAAGATTTAGTAATTGCGAAGCAACTTTTTCTGATAACTGATAATTGCTTACTGATCATCGATCATTGATCACTGATAAGCTATTTTTCTTAACGTTTATAATTTAAGGCCGTCATAACACTTTGCAGTTCTTTTTGCTTTCATTGAAACATTAATAGTTCAATTCTATTTATTTACGTTGCACCAAGCCCTGCAAGGGCGAACTATGTCAGCATGGGGCAAAGCCCTTTGAATAAAAAATCCTAAAATAAACGACATTGATTCATAATCTATAATCCATAATCAATTACCTGAAGCTTGCTCTTTTCAGCCTGTCGTTTATGGCGAGGCCGAGGCCATGTTCGGGTAAAAATTCGGCAATTATTATTTCTACTTCACTTTTATCGGCTTCGCGCATAATCGCAAAAAGGTTTTGCGCAGCCTCATTCAGATTACCAGCATGGCTAAGTTTCCAATTCTTAAAAATACCGGGCAAATTTAATTCATCGCTAAAAGTTATGACGCCTAACTTTTTACCGGCAAATTTTTGAGCCAACGCATATATATCACCTGCAAAAAATGGTTTGCGCGGCGCATAATGGCTGTCCAGCTGCCCGGGAGCTTTCGGGTTCGATGAATGGGTCCTTATTTCTGTTTTACCAACCAGGTTCTCAATAGTTTCTACAGCAATGCCGCCAAGCCGGTAAATTACAACCTTACCGTTTTCATATCCTACAATGGTTGATTCTACACCAACCGAACTATTTCCGCCATCGAGTATATATGGGATTTTTGTATTAAGTTGGTTATAAACATGTTCCGCACTGGTTGGTGAAATATAACCGAAAGGATTTGCGCTTGGAGCAGCCAGAGGAAATGGCAGTTGCTGTAACAATTGGCGAAAAAGATCATGCGCGGGTACGCGGATACCTACAGTTAACAGGCCGGAAGTAACCAGGTCCGGAATAATATCTTTTTTCTCGGCAAGTAAGGTTAACGGCCCGGGCCACAAAGCATCAGCCAGTTTTTCCAGCTGTGGCGGAAGCATTTTTATATAATTGTATATATGCGACTTTTCTGCCAGGTGAACAATAAGCGGATCGAAAAAAGGCCGTTGTTTGGCTTCAAAGATCTTTACAACTGCTTCTGCAGATAAAGCATTGGCCGCCAGTCCGTAAACAGTTTCGGTTGGTACAGCAACAACTTCATTGTGTGTAAGCAGCTTTGCAGCGTATAGAATATCGGTACCGGTTTTCGTCTCCAAAAAAGTTAAAATAAATTGCCGTACAAAATTACGCAAAGCAGCTGCAAACGAGTATAATAGTTTTTAGCCCTTTAAACAGAATATTATTGCTAATTTTGCGGCTCAATTCACGACTTAATGGATAGGAATACCATAACGGGCATAGTGTTAATAGCCCTTATCTTAATTACAAGCACTTTTTTCCTGCAAACGCCACCGGAAGCCGATAAAAACGCGGCAAATAATATTACTGGTAAAGATTCAGCCGTTACAAGCCAGCAAACCGGTACAGCAGCCAATATTAATCCCGATTCGGTAATTGCGGCTAACCTGCCTGCGGGCTGGGCCGAACTGGCAAAGGCTGAAAATAAAACCGTTACGCTTGAAAATGCCGATGTAAAAGTATCAGTATCGAGCAAGGGAGGAAAAATAAGCCAGGTGGAGCTTAAAAATTATAAAACTTTTGATGGTAAACCTGTAATGCTTATTAAAGAAGGCACAGGCAAATACAGCTACCGGTTTACTGCCGGCAACACCATTGTTAATACCGAGGACTTGTATTTTACCGCGGGAGATGTTACCGATAACGCCATCACCATGACGCTGAATATACCGGGTGGTAAAAGCGTGCAGCATGTTTATGCGCTTGATAAAACCGGTTTCATGCTGAAGCACAGGCTTGTTTTAAATGGCATGCAGGATGTAATTCCGCAGCAGCAAAATACAATCGGCTTAAACTGGGAATCGCTTGTACTGAAAAATGAGCAGGATTCTTCTATTTCATCACAAAACACAACCGTACATTATAATACGGCCGAAGATGACCATGATTATTTATCGGAAACCGGAGATGAGGAAAAGAAACTGGAGGAGAAAGCGAAGTGGGTATCATTCAAGCAGCAATTCTTCTCACAAACACTCATAAGTGAGCAGCCATTCGCCAGCGCAAATATTTCAACTGCCGTTTCAACCAATCCCAATTACCTGAAAGATCTGCGTGCGCAGCTCGCTTTACCATATGAGCACAAACCGGTACAGCAGTACAATATGCAGTTCTACTTCGGTCCGCTGCATTATAAAACCTTAAAAAGCTATGATCTTAACCTCGAGAAACAGATTCCGCTGGGCTGGGGTATTTTTGGCTGGGTGAATAAATTTATTGTAATACCTGCATTTAATTTCTTAGGCCAGTTTATAGGTAATTATGGTATTATAATTCTGTTGCTTACTTTGTATATTAAGCTCATATTGTTGCCTTTAACGTATAAATCATATCTTTCTACAGCAAAAATGCGCCTGCTAAAGCCGGAGCTTGATGAACTGAAAGCTAAATATGGCGACGATATGGCACAGCTGCAGCAGGAACAGATGCGACTGTACAGGAAAGCCGGCGTAAGCCCGTTTGGCGGCTGTTTACCTTTGCTTTTGCAGTTCCCCATCTTAATTGCCATGTTCCGTTTCTTCCCGGCATCCATTGAGCTAAGGCAGGAAAGTTTCCTTTGGGCGCACGATCTTTCAACTTATGATTCGATCCTCGACCTTCCGTTTGAAATTCCGTTCTATGGCAGCCACGTAAGTTTGTTTACATTATTGATGACGGCAACTACCTTGCTGCAAACCCGTATGAACAACTCGCTTACGCCGCAGCAGCCCGAGTTTAAAATGATGGGTTATATTATGCCGATATTTTTCCTTGGATTCTTCAATAAATATGCGGCCGGCTTAAGCATGTATTATTTCTTCTTCAACGTAATTACTTTCGCACAGCAGTATGGCTTTAAATTATTGGTTGATGATAAAAAGCTGCATGCCAAAATAGAAGCCAACAAGAAAAGGCCGGAATCTGCCAGGAAAGGCGGATTACAAAAAAGGCTGGAAGACCTGGCTAACAAGCAAAAGGAAATGCAGAAGAACAGGGCGCCAAAGCCTCCGAGAAGGAAATAATTAATTAGCCAATTAGCCAATGTGCCGATTAGCTAATTTTTGGGATTTGAAGCATTTTTTGGCTTCGGGATATATGGAGATAATTAATAATTACGAATTAACAATTACGAATTACGAATTACGAATGTCGCGATGCGAAGCAATTTTTTAATCTTAGAATTTCTATACATCAAATCTTTAAAAAATGCCCCGACGAATGGGGATATTCTACTACAATAATCTGAAAATAAAAAACCTTTGCGACTTTGCTCCTTTGCGTCTTTGCGTGAAAGTATGCCGCGATGCGAAGCAACTTTACAACTTTAAAACCTTACAACCTTCCAACTCATTCAAAACGTGTTACGCGATAGTATAGAACTTCCGGTTTTGCAGAAAGTGCAGGAAGTGGCGCTTGCCACTGGCATACACGCATATGTTGTAGGCGGTTATGTGCGCGATCTGCTGCTGAAAAGAAACACCAAAGATGTAGATATACTTGTAGTTGGTAACGGGCCTGCCTTTGCCGAAAATGTAGCAAAAGCTTTCGGCAGGCAATCAAAACTATCGGTTTTTAAGAACTTCGGTACGGCAAACCTTAAAACCGGCGATTTTGAGATAGAGTTTGTGGGCGCGCGTAAAGAATCTTACCAGCGTAATTCAAGAAAGCCTGTTGTGGAGGAAGGAACGCTGGAAGACGACCTCAAACGCCGGGATTTCACCATAAACGCGCTTGCCATTGCTTTAAACGGCAGCTTGCCGGCAGCTGAAATTATCGATCTGTTTGGCGGTTTACAGGATCTTGATAATAAAATTCTGCGCACGCCGCTGGAACCCAATACTACTTTTTCCGACGATCCGCTGCGAATGATGCGGGCGGTAAGATTCGCCAGCCAGCTGAATTTTTCGTTACATCCGGAAACATATAATGCTATAAAGCACAATAAAGAGCGCATACGGATAATTTCAGGCGAAAGAATTGCCGATGAACTGAATAAAATAGTGCTTTCGCCTGTGCCATCGGTTGGTTTTAAGCTGCTGGAAGAAATCGGTCTGCTGCAGATCATTTTTCCTGAGTTTGTGCGGCTCAAAGGCGTACAAACAATAAACAACCGCTCGCACAAAGATAATTTTTACCATACGCTGCAAGTATTGGATAACATTGCTCAGCATACCAATAATTTATGGCTGCGCTGGGCTGCCATTTTACACGATATTGGTAAGCCGGCATCTCAGCGTTTCAGCCAGGAAGAAGGCGGCTGGACTTTCCACGGGCACGAGGTTATCGGCGCCCGAATGGTGCCGAACATCTTCAAGAACCTGAAACTGCCGCTAAACGAAAAAATGAAATATGTGCAGAAGCTGGTTTTGCTTCATTTAAGGCCAATTGCTTTAACGCATGAAGTAAGCGATTCGGCCGTACGCAGGCTGATAGTGGATGCAGGCGATGATATTGAAGACCTATTAACGCTTTGCAAGGCCGATGTTACTTCAAAGAATATGCTGAAAGTGAAAACTTATTTAAAGCGTTTTGATGAAGTATGGGAAAAGATACAGGAAGTAGAGGCGAAAGATCAGCTTCGCAACTGGAAACCGCCCATTACCGGTGAAATTGTAATGGAAACATTCGGGCTAAGCCCATCCAGGGAAGTTGGAATAATTAAAGAAGCGGTTAAAGAAGCAATATTGAATGGCGACATCCGGAACGAATATGCCGAAGCATTTGATTATATGTTGAACAAAGGCATGGAGTTGGGTTTTAAGCCGCTTAATAATTAATTTTGTACAAATTATCTATAATGAAAGTAATACGTTTAGCAGTAGAGATAGATGGGCAGGAAGGTGTAAAAAGAGTAATTGAAATACCGGCCGAAAGTACTTTTGAAGATCTTCATTTCGCCATTTTAAGCGCTGTTGATTTTGATACATCGCAGCTGGCATCGTTTTATTTATGTGATAACGATTGGGAAAGAAAGCTTGAAATTACTCTCATAGATATGGAGTCGGAAGATTCGGACTTTACGCCTGTAATGCGCGATACCGAGCTTGCCGATTATATTACCGAAAAAGGCTTAAAGCTTATTTACGAGTACGATTTCGCCCTGATGTGGAGATTTTTAATAGAAGTGGAAGATATTTTCGATAGCAATAACGATGCTTCGGGTTACCCGATCCTGGCCTTATCGGAAGGCGATTCGCCTGAGCAATACGGCAGGGTAGAAAATTTTATTGAAGGAATTTCCGACGAAGATGATATAATCATCAACCACCTGGAGAAAAAGAACCACGAATTTTTTACCGGCGATGAAGTGGATATGGATGATGAATTCGGCGATATGTACGATGCTGATGACCTGGACGGTTTTGGCGAAGAAAACCACGGCCGCTATAATGATGATGAATACTAATTTTTGGAGTTAAGAACAAGGAAAAAAGAACAAGGAGTTCCGCGATGCGAAGCAACCTTACAACTTTCCAACCTCTCTAAGAAACGAATAGGTTTTTGCCAGGTTTAAAATATTCAAGGCATTTTTTGAGGTTATGATATATGGAAAGTAAAAGTTAGGAAAATTGAAAACATCTTAGTATTGCGGAAACTTATAGCCTATTTACTTATAGCCTATTTAAGTTAATGATGGAATAAATTCCATCCCTAAAATATTTGATCGTCCAAACTGGACTTGATTAACGCTCCAAACTAATTTCCGTAGGAACGATAAAATATTGTAGCAACGGATTTTAATCCGTTGAAGACAAGAATTTTCTTAAATAAACGACATTGATTCGTAATTCGTAATTGTTAATTTGTAATTATTATATATAGAATGGCTGAAAAATGCCTTATTGCGGTGATGGGCCCAACGGCTTCCGGAAAATCTGAGCTGGCCGTGCAACTGGCAGAATATTTTGATACTGAGATAATTTCGGTTGATGCCAGGCAGGTTTTTAAAGAAACGAATAAAGCCACTGCCAAGCCAACAGCCGATCAGCTTTCGCGCGCGAAACATCATTTCATCAGTTCACATTCTATTTTTGAAGAATATACGGCAGCGCGCTTCGGTAACGAGGCGCGCTCTGTTTTACATGATCTGCTGCAACGGAAAAATTATGCCATTGCAGCCGGCGGCTCAACCTTATATTACCAGGCTTTTTTGGATGGTTTGGATGATATGCCGCCAAGTACGCAGCAGGCTTTGGAGCAAGTGCAGAATTTATATGAAGCGCATGGTTTGGCCGGCTTGCAGAAAGTGTTGTATGAAGCTGATCCGGAATATATGAAATCGGCTGATATACAAAACCACAGGCGCTTAATGCGTGCTTTAGAAGTTTATTATTCAAGCGGAAAGCCATTTTCATCCTATTTCAATAAAAAGCAGGCAGCAGCCCATATATACCGAACTGTAAAAATAGGTTTGGATTTGCCGCGCGAAATATTATATGCGCGCATAAATAAGCGTTGCGAAGAAATGCTTGCTGACGGTTTGCTGGAAGAAGTTCAGCAGCTTCATCCCTATAAGCATCTGCGAACCATGCAAACTGTTGGTTATAACGAGTTTTTCAGTTATTTGGATGGTGAGCTTGCGCTGGAGCAAGCCATTGAAAAATTCAAGCAGCATACGAGAAACTACGCCAAAAGGCAATTAACCTGGTTTCGGCGCGATACTGAAATCAAATGGTTCTCTCCGGAAGATATGGATGAAATTATTGCGTTTGTTTCGCAAAATTCGCAGGGCGGTGCCCGAGGCTAAATTATTTAGCCAGGTTTGAGCTGGTTTAGTATTTTCCATATACTGATCTGCGAAAAAATGCTTTGGTTTCTTGAGGTGATACCTGGTTTTTAAAATCTCGCCCTTTCAAGGTATTAAGTGAAAGTATTTTTCTGTAAAATATTATATGGATTTCACTATGCGCAACTATAATGCTTTAAATTTTAGCGCCTTCCGGGAACTATTTACTCGATGCTAAAAATATTCATTCATTCAATTTAAAAAATTAGCCCCGATGCAAAGAGAGTGCATCGGGGCTGCTGAAGTAGAGATAGAGAGGGAAAGTAATTCTTTACATTTTAGTAAAATATTTTATTTAGTAGTTTACGTATCAAGCATTACTCAGAAGCCTCTTTAAACCTTACTTCCTTAGTTTGCTCACCTGTAAATAATTACAAGCAGCTTACCTTTATGTTAGCATTTGTTGAAAACTTCCGCACTTTGTTTAATAAAATTTACAAACCACCCTTTAATTATTAAACAAAAGTAAAATTTTGCACAAGTCGTCATTCTTCCTTTTCATTTAGTATAATACGCGTATTCTAACGTACTAGTTTAAAATTAGCCAATTAGCTTTTTATATTAACAACCATTGAGGATCTGTTTGCCAGGAAAATCTGAAAACAACCTCTCTGGCTTTCAGCGACTTTTTCTATCAAGATGAGAACTGCTGCTCCGATTGTATAAAAATCTTTAAATCTTCTATTTATCCTGATGAACAGATAGAACTAAACATCAAACTGCAACGCACCCAATTTACACATTTTCACATATACACATCTGCACATTTTACATTGGCTAATTTCCCATTATCTTTGCAATCAAAATTAAATTGAATATTATGCCTAATGCTATTTATAAAGTTCCTGCGCCTGTTAATGAGCCGGTAAAAAGCTATGGACCGGGAACACCTGAACGCGAAGAGCTGAAAACCGCATTAAAAGATGCAGTTGCAGAACACCGTGAAATACCAATGTACATTGGCGCCAATAAAGTAATTTCCGATAATAAGATAAATATTTCCGCGCCGCACGATCATAAAAAAGTGATTGGCTCTTATTATAAAAGCAGCAAAGAACATGTTTCTCAGGCGATTGATGCAGCGCTGAAGGCGAAAAAAGAGTGGGCTAATATGCCATGGGAGCATCGTGCTTCTATTTTTATGAAAGCGGCTGAATTGCTTGCCGGCCCTTTCCGCCAGAAGATGAATGCTGCTACCATGATTGGCCAAAGTAAAAATCCTATGCAGGCGGAAATAGATTCAGCTTGCGAGATGATAGATTTTTTCCGCTACAACGTGCAGTTCGCAACAGATATTTACAGCCAGCAGCCGCAATCAGCGCCAGGCATGTGGAACAGGTTGGAATACAGGCCTTTGGAAGGTTTTGTTTTCGCGCTTTCACCATTTAACTTTACATCTATAGCTGCAAATCTATCTGCTTCCCCGGCTTTGATGGGCAATACAATTGTGTGGAAACCATCTGAAGACCAGGTTTATTCCGCACAGGTTATTATGGAGCTTTTCCAGGCGGCTGGTTTGCCGGATGGCGTTATTAACCTGGTTTATCCAAGTGGTCCGGATGCCGGCGAAGTAATTTTCTCGCATAAGGAATTTGCTGGCATACATTTCACTGGCTCCAGCGGTGTATTCAATACCATCTGGAAAAATATTGGCAACAATATTCATAATTTCAATTCTTATCCGCGTATAGTTGGTGAAACCGGCGGTAAGGATTTCATTATGATTCATGAAACTGCCGATGTTACAACCTGCGTAGTTGCTATTGCACGCGGCGCTTTCGAATACCAGGGCCAGAAATGCTCAGCCCCGAGCCGTGTTTATGTACCAAGCAACCTTTTGCCGGAAATTAAGGAAAGGGTAGTAGAAGAAATAAAAAGCTTCAAAATGGGCCGTGCTGAAGATTTCGGCAATTTTATAAATGCTGTGATCAACGAAAGATCTTTCGATAAGCTGGCAAAATATATTGATGATGCGAAAAAGAGCGATAAGGCTGAAATTATTGTTGGCGGCGGTTATGATAAAAAGGAAGGATATTTTATAGAGCCAACCATTATTGTAACTACCGATCCGCATTATATAACCATGTGCGAGGAATTATTTGGTCCGGTATTGACTGTTTATGTTTACGAGCCGAAGGACTGGGACAAAACACTGGAGCTGGTTGATAAGACATCGCCATATGCGCTTACAGGAGCTATTATTGCGCAGGACCGTAAAGCAATAGTTGAGGCCAGCGAAAAGCTTGTGAACGCAGCAGGAAATTTCTATATAAACGATAAGCCAACCGGCGCAGTAGTTGGTCAGCAGCCATTCGGCGGCGCACGCGCTTCCGGTACGAATGATAAAGCCGGTTCATCATTAAATTTGCTTCGCTGGGTTTCAGCGCGTACAATTAAAGAGACATTTGTTTCGCCGACAGACTACCGTTACCCGTTTTTGGAAGAGAGCAGGTAGAAAGCATTTTTTAGCACAAGCATATATGGAAAGCGCATGCAATTTTGGTTGTATGCGCTTTTTTATAGGTACTTCATAAAAAATGCTGTAATACAAAAAATGCTATTACCTTGTAGCTTCGTTTATATTTTTTGCGACTGCTTTTTCCGAGATTTACATTTTTTAATTATAAAAGCCAGATAAAAATAAATCATTGAATAAAATTTGCGAAAACTGCGGACCGAATAATTACTATTTCCATGATCTGCGTGAATTTTTTATACGCACGAGTCTTAATTAAACTTTGTCTTCGTGTCGCATTGTATAATTGTAAGATATCCTATTG
>DAIUCM010000097.1:0-15157 GCA_036846145.1 Bacteroidota bacterium | reverse complement strand
ATATAAATACCTATTATAAATTTTTACAATGTTTGCGAATCTCATCAAAAATGCCTTCTAAATTATTCCAAATCAATTTATTCTCAAATCTCAACACTTTATAACCCAGTGCTTCCAGCTTTTTATCTCTTTCATAATCATAATTAGCCTGGCTTAATTCATTATGTACTTCGCCATCAAATTCAATGATCAGTTTTTCCGAAGCGCAATAAAAATCTACAATATAATTCAAGATGCTGTGTTGGCGGCGGAATTTAAGATGCTGGAATCCTTTGCTTTTTAGAGCGAGCCAGAAAGCTGCTTCTGCCGGAGTTAGATTTTTGCGTAGCGATTTCCTGGTTTCGAGCAGATATTTGCGGTTATGTATATCTTCGTTTCCCATAAAATTAACCCTTCCGCCCTGCGGGCACCTTCCCTAAATTAGGGAAGGAGTTTAGTGCACCGATTATTTGTGATAAATTGTTTGATAATTTTTTCCTTCGTCATTTTCAAAGCCAATAAACTTATCCCATATTATAGGTTTTGCTCTTAAATCATTAACCAAAATGGAATTTATCAATTCTTGCTGATCAATCCTGGAAACATCAAATAATAATTTCTCACTTTTAGGAAATATGAAATCAACGCAGTAAATTTCTTCGAGTCCGTAAGTAATTAGATTATAACCCTTTACAAGCAGAAGTTCACTCAATTTCCATTCCTTTCTGCCAAACCTCAGTTTCAGAATAAATTTTTTATTCGCATATTTCAACTCTCCATTTATTAATGGTTCAAAGTCGGTTATTTTTTTAACTTCCATATCCCAATTCCTTGAAAAATGCTCAAGCAACTGATTTTGCAGAACTTGTATTTTTCGCCAATTCATACAAAAACTCGGGAGCGAAATCAGCGCCGTTTTCCCATTCAACCGTAAATGGATTTAAGCTGAATTTCTTGAAAACTTTCTTATCTTTCAATGGCTCAAAAATTTCTCCTTTTAATATGCTAGAAAAATCTATCGTTGCAGAAGTTCCTTCATTGAAAGCAAATTAAATAATATAATCTTTGATATATTTTGCTTCTGTTACTTTTATGAGTTTCATAGAAATTCAAACATCCTCTTCTAACCTTCTTTTTAATTCCTTCTTTTCGATTTGTTTTTGCAACAGCTCATTTTCGAGATTAATTTTATCCAATTCAGTTTCTTTCTTTTTACCAAATTTTGTAAAGAAAGGATATAAGATTGCTGCTAAAGAAGTAATAATTAATCCAGACAATACAAGGAAACTTTCGTAATCCCTAATTTTTTGATTAAGCAAAATAAATACACCGTATAGAAACCAAGCAGTACCGCCAAGAAAACTTACAATACCGGTTATATTTTCTTTGTTCATCAGTAATTAATTTAAAAGAATTTACTTCCTAATCCATATATGAAAATGCCAAAAAACGCTTTACCTATTCACAACCTCAACAATTTTACTCACATCCTGCCCATTCATACACTTAAAATGATCTCGCGGGCATTTTTCGTAACCCAATTTTGAGCAAGGGCGGCAAGGCAAACCATCCACTTCAAATATAAACGATTGTTTTTCAGCTTGTAACAGGTTGCGGCTGCCGAAGTACGGATACATGCCGAAAGCAGGAACGGTATTTCCCCAAATGGAAATAACAGGTTTCTGGAAAGCGGCGGCGATGTGCATAAAACCGGTATCGTGTGCAATAACTTTTTTGGCGTGCTTTACAATATATGCCGACTCGTTGAGGTTTGTTTTACCGCAGAGATTAATGATTTTAGCTGGCAAAATAGAGTTAATTTTTTCGCCAAGTTCGGCTTCTGTTTTTCCGCCAAGAAGAATAATTTTTCCGTTTACGCGCTCGCAGATTTCTATAATTCGGTCATCAGGAAGTTTTTTGGTATTGTGCTGCGCGCCGATAGCGAAAGCAGTGTAAGGTGTTTTGCCAAAGGAACTTACGTAATCGTTCACCTCTTTTTCCCAGATGTAATAATCCAAACCCTGGCCATCATTTTCCACGCCAATTTTCGCCAGCGAATCGAAATAACGGTCCACAATATGTTTATCCGGCAGCGTATCTACTTTCAGGTTTACGGCCAGCCATTTTTGTACATTCAGCTTGTTGAAAGAGATAGTTTTAGCATCCAAAGCCTGCTTTACGCGCATGCTGCGGATGTTTTTGTGCAGGTCAATTACGTAATCGAACTTCTCTTTTTTCAGGTCATCAATAATTATATCCAGGTCATCTTCAAGCAAATGAAACCTGGAAATGTACGGATTCGCCGCCAACAAAGGATGAAACTGCGCCTTTGTGAGAAAATGGATTTTCGCATCGGGGTAACGCTTTTTCAGGCAGCGCAAAACAGGCGTAGTTAACACAACATCACCAATGGAACTGAAACGGATTACAAGAAACTTCAAAACTTCTACTTTTTATTTTTAAAAAACGCTTCTATTTTTTCTAAAGGAAACGTATTGATTACCATATCTTTAGCAATGCCTGCCTTGCGCGCCATGTGTACGCCGTACTGCATGTACAAGATCTCGTTCATGTCGTGCGCATCGGGATTTATGGAAATCATCACATCTTTTTGCTGTGCATAATTAAGCCATTTCCAATCCATATCCAAACGCCGCGGATTGGCGTTTACCTCAATCACCACGCCATTACTGGCGCAGGCATCAATAATTTTTTTATGATCTATCGGATAACCCTTGCGCATGAGCAAAAGCCGGCCCGTTGCATGTCCTAAAATTGTCGTGTATGGATTTTCAATGGCTTTTATGAGCCTTTTGTTCGCATCCGCTTCTTTCATTTTCAAGTTGGAATGCACCGATGCCACCACATAATCGAATCCTTTCAATATATCCTCGTCATAATCCAGCGAGCCATCGTTCAAAATATCAGATTCTATGCCTTTAAATACCTTAAACGGCGCAAGTTTCTTATTTATTTTGTCGATTTCCTTCCATTGCGTGGGCACTTTTTTCGGCTTCATGCCATTGGCGTAAAATGCTGACTGTGAATGGTCTGCAATACCAAAGTATTCCAACCCTGCATCTATACAAGCCTGCGCCATTTGCTCCAAAGTACCTGAGCCATCGCTGTACGTACTATGATTGTGCAAGCAGCCGCGAAGGTCGTCATTCGTAACTATATTTTCCGCAGGAACCGCTTCCGCCATTTCCTTCTCGTTGCGATTTTCGCGCATTTCCGGAATAATGTACGGCCAGCCATTTTTCGCATATATATCTTCTTCAGAAAATGCTTTAGCAAACGATTTTTTATCGAGGAGATTTACATGTTCTTCATTGCCTGTTGTTCGCAATAATTCCGCGCCCCAGTTATCATCTTCCGCTTCATGGAATATTACCGGAATTTCCATAATTGCGCTCGAAATCTTATCTCCATCTACATTCAGATACAATTCAGCATCAGCCAGAACATTCTCTAATTTCGATTTATTTTTGAGCTGAACAAGAATATCTATTTGCCTGATAATTGGCATTTTACGACGCATTTCACCGCTTACACTTACTTTTTCTACAGCTTTATGATTTTCTAAAAATTCAATGATTTTATCAGCTTCATATTCCGCTTCGGCATACATAAACTGGTCCTTGCTTTCGAAATAAAACTGAACCAGCTCAAGTATATTTTCCTGCGTTTTCTTGCCAAAACCTTTTAACACAGAAAGCTGATTATTTTCACAGGCTTCAATCAATTCTTCAGGCGTTGTAACTCCGGCATCTTTCCACAAAGTATGGATTTTTTTTCCACCCAAACCTTTGATTTTCATAAGTTCCAGCAAACCGGGCGGCGTTAATTGTACCAACCTATCAAGTTCCTCGTAAGAACCTGTTTTTTGAATCTGGACTATTTTTTTAGATAAATTCTTCCCGATTCCTTCAATTTCCTCAAGTTCATCTTCAGTTAAATCAATCAATGGCTCCGGATAAGAACGGATTTGCTCCGCAGCTTTTTCGTAAGCTCTGTATTTGAATGGATTTTCATCATGCAGCTCCAGCAACGCGCCGCCGAGCTTAAATATTTTGGAAATTTGTCTGTTAGAAAGCTTTGGCATGGGGTAAAAATAAAAAAAGCGAACGGTTAAAGTTCGCTTTTTAAAGTATTTTTTTGAATATTGATATATGGAGCTGATACTTACTAGTTTGTAAGCTTGCCATTGTTGTACGTTTCTGTCTTGATCAACTTGCCTTTATCGTCATAATGTTTCCACTCGCCGTGCATTTGATCGTTACTGTACTGGCCGCTGGTTTTTAATTTACCATTCTCGAAATAGTAAAAATAAGGGCCGTGTTTCTGGTAACTTGTATTTCCGCCTTCCAGGTTATCAGGATCCACTTTATAAACCTGCTTATACATAAATACTTCCTTCGGCCTGGTTTTTTCCGCATCGTAATACGTTTTGCCGTTTGGCGCATTCTGCGCGAAAACCGCAACAGTACTTAGCAACAGGAAAGCGAAACCAAATAAAAGTATCTTTTTCATTTTTTTGAATTTAGACTATTTGATATAGGGCAATAAACGCACCAAAGCATTTTTTCATTCAGCAATATATGGGAAAATGTAGAAATGTGGAAATTTGAAGATGTGAAAATTAATTAACCTCTCCGGCCTTCGGTCACCTCTCCTAAATTAGGAGAGGAGTGCAGCTTCGATTGCTATTTTACAGATTTTAATTCGATTTGCCATCCCCCTTTATCCCCCTTCAAAGGGGGACTTGGGAGCTCCGACTGTAATTTTATAGCAGTAGCAAAATTTGCGCTCCGAAATAAGAGTTGAATTAATTAATTTGAATTAATAAAATTCTCTTTTCGAAGAACCACTCCTTCCCTGATTTAGGGAATGTGCCCGCAGGGCGGAAGGGTTAATTCACTTCATATCAAGCACAGAACTATAAGATAGTGCGACACAAAGCACTGGTTACTGGTTACTGGTTACTGGTTACTGGAAACTGTTAACTGTTAACTGATAAGGCTCCAGTTCGGCTGATTACGCGATTTTTGATTCAGGAATTTTACAATCGGGCGATGTTCGGGCAATTCCAGATTTGGGTCTTTATCAAGGATTTCCATAGCAGCGTGACGCGCAGCAACCAAAATTTTCTGATCGGCAGCAAGATTTGCGATTTTCAGGTTCAGCATTCCGCTTTGTTGTGTGCCGGTCATATCTCCTGGGCCGCGCAATCGCAAATCCACCTCAGCAATTTCAAAACCATTATTGGTACGAACCATCGTTTCAATTCTCGTGCGCGTATTTTCGCCAAGTTTGTAGCCGGTCATCAATATACAGTACGATTTATTTCCACCGCGCCCTACCCTTCCGCGCAGCTGGTGCAATTGCGATAAACCGAAACGCTCCGCACTTTCAATCACCATAACAGTCGCATTCGGCACATCCACACCAACCTCAATCACCGTTGTACTAACCAAAATATGCGTAATTCCTTTTTTGAATCGCTGCATTTCCGCTTCCTTGTCTTCCGCTTTCATCTGGCCATGAACAATGCCGATCTGGTATTGCGGGCGCGGAAATTCTCTTGAGATTGCTTCATAGCCTTCCATCAGGTTCTTATAATCCAGCGTTTCAGATTCTTCAATCAAAGGATAAACAACATAAGCCTGCCTACCTTGCGCAATTTGCTCCTTCATGAAACCAAACACCTTCAAGCGCGCCGATTCAAATGCATGTTTCGTTTCGATTTCCTTTCTTCCCGGCGGCAATTCATCAATCACAGAATTTTCCAGGTCGCCGTATAACGTCATCGCTAGCGTTCGTGGAATAGGCGTTGCAGTCATTACCAAAATATGCGGAGGAATCTTGTTTTTCGCCCACATAGTTGCGCGTTGCACCACGCCAAACCTGTGTTGCTCATCAATTACAACTAATCCTAAATTGGGGAAATTGACCCATTTCTCGAGCAAAGCATGTGTACCAATAATGATATCTAGAGAACCATGCGCTAAGTCTTCTGCGATTTTTTTACGTTCTGAAGTTTTGGATGAACCTGTCAATAGGCGCACATTTATATTCATATCTTTCAGCAGGTTATGAATATTTTGAAAATGCTGCGCTGCAAGGATTTCAGTTGGCGCCATTAAGCAGGCCTGCGTACCATTATCCAAAGCCAGCAACATACACATCAGCGCTACGACGGTTTTTCCGCTTCCTACATCGCCCTGTACAAGCCGGTTCATTTGTTTGCCCGTTCTTACATCCGCACGAATTTCTTTGATTACTCTTTTCTGGGCGTTGGTTAGTTCGAATGGTAAATACTTGTTGTAAAAAGTTGTGAATTTATCACCAACCTTATCGAAAATATGACCCTGAATTTCCTGCCTGCGCTTGTTCCTTTGCTTTAATAATTTTACTTGAATAAAAAATAATTCCTCGAATTTCAGGCGGTTTTCTGCGGCTTTTTGCAGTTCTGCGCTTTGTGGAAAATGAATCTGTTTTAACGCTTTGGTTCTCGGAAGCATTTTATACGATTCTAATATATGCGCGGGCAGATTTTCCGGCAGATTTTCCAGTTTATCAACAACTTGCTTTACCAGTTTTGCAATTTGCTTGCTTTCCAATCCGCGCGCCTTTAACTTTTCCGTTGTGGAATAAACGGGATCTAATTTGGCTTTCTCTGCGAAATTTGTGGCTTCTTTCGTTGCCAGTTCCAGCTCGGGGTGTACAATATTAAATTTACCATTAAAGCTCGCCGGTTTGCCAAAAACAATGAAATCGCTGCCGGGTAAAACAATCTTCTGTATCCATTTTATTCCCTTGAACCAAACCAGTTCTATGGTTCCGGTTTCATCGCGCAAATAAGCCTGGAAACGCTTTGCTCTTCCTTCACCAATTAGTTGCGGGCGCTCAATTCTGCCCATCAACTGCACGAAATGCATTCCTTCCTGAACGGCAGAAATCGGCAAAATGGTGCTCTTATCTACATACCGGAATGGGAAATGCAGCAATAAATCCTCATAATTAAAAATATTCAGCTCTTTACCCAAAAGCAGCGCTCTGTCTTGTCCAACGCCTTTAAGAAATTCTACGGGAGTATTTAGGTTGAAAGCTTCCAATTCAATTAAAAATTAAAAATTAAAAATTAAAAATGCTGCTTAGCGGCGAGATTAATTTCTAAAAATTACTGGTTTGGTTCTTTACTTGTGGTTAATATTTTTGCGAGGATTTTCAGAATTTCTTCAATATCAATTAAAAGTGAGTTGGCTTCGTTCGGTTTTAAGAATTCTGAATCTCTTAATAACCTTAACCAATATTTGGTTTCACGCGCTTCTTTATAAGATATATTCAGCTTTGCAATAAAATCCTTTCTGGTTTGCGCGCCTATTGCCTCTTCAATATTTGCCCCGATTGAAACGCCACTTCTTAATAATTGCTTTATCAAAACATATTCAATTCTATTTGCTATGAAATACTTGTAGAGTTTTACTACTCTCAAAGAAAATGCATAGCTCTTATCCTGAATTATGTTTTCCTTCATTTCTAATTTTTAATTCTTACTTTTTAATTGAATTTCATTTCCAACGGAGAGATTTAAGTAAAGTATCAATATCAGCTCTTATAAAATTAACAACCGGTTGCAGTGAATCTTTATTGGGTTGTGCATTGAAATATAAGGCGCCGCGCAGGTAATGTTTGCTGCTGTCAGTCGCATAAAACTGTATAGCTGAAGCCGTGTTTCCTTCTATACTGAATAAAAAGCCGGAAGTACGATTTTCGCGAAAATGGAAAGCGCTGTCGTAGATATCTTCTGCCTTTACGGTGTGCTTATAGGCGAAAGTATGCGCATCTTCACTCATTTCGTAAAAGTTTTTGAAAGAAGAAACCGGCTTATAGCTGAGGTGAATTTTAGCGTTAAACTCCGGAAAATTTATATTGAACCAGCACGGCTCCGCACCGCGGCTTTTATCGGCTTCCACAGTAGCGTATTGCGGCACCCTGGCTGAGAAATGACAGCTTTCGTCCTGGTAATCAACATATTTTTTCTCCGGAAATTCTATCCTTGGATAAGCTGCCGGTTTTGGCGTATAGGTATTGTTTGTACAGCCAATGAGTAAATGCGTAAATGAGTAAATAAGTAAATATTTTGGAATTGAAAAATTGGAAAATCGGAAAATTGGAAAATTGGTTTGTGCCGATCTATTTCCCGCAAAAGGCGCAAAGGAGCAAAGGCGCAAAGCATTTTTTGGTAATACAATATATGGAATTAAGTTGTAAAGTTGAAAGATTGTAAAGTTGAAAGGTTGCTTCGCATCGCGGCAACGCTTTGTACCTTGTTCTTTGCTCTTAACTCTTAAACCCAAAGCATTTTTCGGCAAAATGAGATATGGAAAATGGGAAAAATTATGCGCAAACCAATTTTCCAATTTTCCAATGTTCCAATTTTTCAATATATTCATTCGTAATTCGTAATTGTTAATTCGTAATTGATTATCAAAGGTACGTTTTCACAACATCCCAAAGTAATTTCAGGCCGCCGAGCATCAGCACGCCGCCGGATATCCGGTTCAGCCAAAGCATAAAGGTTGGGGTAATGATGTTTTTCAGCTTATAGGCCAGGAAAGCTTTCAAAACATCGGTACTGAAAACAACGAACATAGTGGCCATAAAAAAAGCGAATACTTTTTTATCGCTGCCCTCATATTGCGCGCTGACTGCCGTAACCACGCCAACCCAATATAAAAATACCGCAGGGTTTAAAGCATTGAGCAGAAAGCCTTTAAAAAAGCTTTTGGTGAATGATGTTTTGCGAACTTCCTCAATATCGGTTTTGGGTTTATCTTTCTTGAGCATGAGCCGTAAGCCGAAAAGGAACAGGAAACTTCCGCCAACAATGCCCATAATTTCGTTAACATGGGCGCCTTTACCCAATTGCGAAATCCCCAGGAAAGCAAGCATAAAAAAAGTCGCATCGCTAAGCACAATGCCCATTGCGAACAATACGCCCACAAGAAAACCTTTTTCTATACTGGCCTGCAACAGCGCGAAGAAAACCGGGCCAATAAGAAACGCCAGAATAAGACCTGCTACCGCGCCACTTACTATAGCATGTCCTATTTCCGCCATTTAACCTGCTAATTTAATTTAAATGTTCTGTTTGATGTCCTTTTTCCGCCAGGAACCGCTGCCAGCTTTGCAATTGCTCTTTTTTAAGCACGCGTGGAAACTTTATCTGCGCGCCTTCTTTGCCCTGGTGTTTTAACCAGCCCAGGAACAAATCGTTTGGTACAATATCCAGGTACAAACCTTTTAAAACATGTTTTCGCTCTGTGCAGTAATCGTCGTTTACTTTACAAAGGTGCGCATCTAACCTTTGTTTAAGCGTTTCCTTATCTACATTTCCATCTACCGAAATAAACCAGTGGTGGCCGTAATCCCTGTTATAATTTACACCTGCAACGGCAAACTCCTTAACTTTAATGTTCAGCTCGTCGGAAACAGCTTCTATGGCGTTATTCATATTCTCTACCGAAAGATGCTCACCACAAAGGCTGATGTAATGTTTAGTGCGGCCGGTAATGGTAATTTCATGATTTTCTACAGATATGAACTTGATTACATCGCCAATAATATAACGCCACGCGCCGGCGCAGGTGCTCATAACAAGTATATAATCCACACCTTGCTTAACCTCGCTAATTGTTAAAGCTTTAACGCCTGGTTTTACATTACCGTCAGCATCTATATTTTCATCGGTAAAGGGAATAAACTCGTAAAAAATGCCGTTTCGGAGCAGCATCTGCATACCATCCGAATTTGGATTGGCCTGGTAAGCTATAAAACCTTCGCTGGCCAGGTAGGTTTCGAGGTAAATGAGTGGTTTGGCGAGCAGCGCCTCAAAGCTTTTCTTATAAGGCTCAAATGCAACGGCGCCATGCGTAAAAACCTGCAGATTGGGCCATACATCATGTATTGTTTTGGCGTTGTTGTGCTTAACAATTCGCTCCAGGAGCACCTGGAACCAGCTCGGCGAACCTGCAATGGCGCCAACATCCCACTTATGTGCCTCTGTAACAATATAATCGAGCTTTTCCTGCCAGTTGCGGGTTTTAGAAATATCTTTGCCAGGCTTGTAATATGGCTGAAACCAGAAAGGTATATTCTTGGTAGTGATTCCGCTTAAATCGCCGGCATAATAAATACCGTTATAATCCAGGCTTGTTGATCCGCCAAGCATAAGTATATCCTTTGTAAAGAATTCCTCCGGCAAATCGCAATAGGCAAGTGTAAGTATTTGTTTTACAGAAGCTTTTTGAATTGCCTTGAGCATGCTGCGGGTAACGGGTATGTACTTGGATGAACCCGTTGAAGTGCCCGAGCTTAAGGCAAAATAATCGACCTTACCGGGCCAGCAAACCGAAGTTTCGCCCTGTAAAGCCATTTTCCACCATTTTAAAATACTTTCGTAATTGTGTATGGGCACTTCCTGCTGAAAAGCTTTTATAACATTGTCATCCTTTAAAATTTTCCCAAAATGAAATTCCTGGCCAAAAACCGTGAACTGCGATTTTCGTAACAGTTTCTGCAATACAGCTTTCTGAGATTCCAACGGATCGCGATGCTGCTTTGGCAGCTTTTTGGTTAACCCTAACCCGTTTTTTATTATTATGCCTATTGATGCCATATTTTTATAATTGAATTGAAAGAAGAATAAAATACCGCCACACTTATTCCGTTAAAGCTGTATTTCGCCCCCAGAATTCAAATTTCGCATTTCCACATATATACCTGCATTAAAAAATGCTTAAAGTTATTGTTTTGAAATATTGTTTTATAGTAAAATTGTTTAATAAAAGCTGAATTTATTTGATTTTTAACACTTTATTTTTAACCTGCGCATATATACTTTCACCTTAAAATTGTTTCCATTGCGTACCTATTGCCTCAAGTAAACAGCTGTTGCGCCGTGCCCGTATTTCCTTGTATCGGCTTCTTCCCAACGGCTTACATGTTTGTGGCGCATCAGCACTTTTTGAATTTCCATCTTTAAACTGCCATTGCCAAGGCCATGTATAAAAATAATCCGGCCGCGGTTCGCAGCAACTGCTTTCTCCAGCATATTGTTAAATTTCTCCAGCTGGCTGCGCAAAATACTTTCGGCCATTATTGATTCGTTGCTGCCTTTTACCTCAAAGCCTTCAACATGCAGGTCCACAACTTCGGGCAGGTTTTCCAGCGCATCGGAGTTTTCAGGCTTACCTTCAGTAATTTCGCTGCTGTAGGCCTTGTCGGGTTTCTCGGTAATGTCAACCGGTATCAGCAATCCTTTCTGGCCGAGAAAAGCAATTTCCTGGTTCTCTTTCAGCAAGGATGTTTCACGCACTTTAATAGTTACATCGGCCGGCTGCATAATTTTTTGCACTGCTGGTAAAAACCTTAGCAGCTGCAGGCGGAATGACCTGTAACTCTCGGCCTGTTGCAGCGGAAAACTAACCAGGTGCTGAGATGTAGCTTTATCCAACTCGCCGCGCGCAACTACTTTTACCGCATTGGGCTGCGAAACATTAAAACATACAAACTGCACCTGCGCCGAACTGTTGTTTACAAAATATGCCTTAACCAGCGGGTTGTTATTCTTGGTATTGTCCAGCGCAAAAGCTACGTACATCCGCTCTTCCAGCTCGGCGCGCGGTGTTGCATATTGCTCGCCCTGTGTACCGGCTGGGTTATCTGCCTTTGCCCTCGCCACCAGCACAAGCTCATTTTCATAAACGGGAATTTCAAAACCATCATCCAGTAAAACCATAACCTGGTTTTTACCGGTTCGGTGTTTCACCACGCCGCTTAACCTGTCATTTACAAAAGAAACCTTATCGTTCGGCTGAAACATATTCTGTTAAAATTTTCAAAATCCATATATACCAATGCTTAAAAATGCTTTTCGTTTTTGATATCAGCAAAAAACACGGGCTATTAAAATAAATTAACGGTTACCAGGCTGAAACATTATATCGCCGTTAACCTGCAATTCCCGGGCCCTCCTGTTTCGAAACATTTTTCAATCTTTCATTAATATATTACAGATATTATTTCTGCAAAGAACGCAAGAATATGTAAATTTGCAGCATCTTAATTCAGGTCCCGTAGTTCAACGGATAGAATAGAAGTTTCCTAAACTTTAGATACAGGTTCGATTCCTGTCGGGACCACAAGGCAAAAAGCGCTTAAAAAGCGCTTTTTGTTTTTACGGCTCTGGTACATAATTATAGTTGAGGTTGCCCGGCACTGGTTTTATAAGCGTATAAACTTAGTTTAGCGATACAGTGCTCAGCTGAACTTCACTTTCGAAAGCAGGCGCTGTTGATTCATACTCCTGCTTAAATAATGCAATTGTTTCCGACAGCTCCTCGGCCACATTTTCCTGCGAATTACTGCCCGAAATATGGTATCGCACCAATGCTTTTTCATCATCAAGCTCAATATAAAGCTCGCCATGGCCGGTACTTAACCGGGGTACGCAAATCTCAATGGTTTCGAATTCGCTGTCAACTAACCTCCAGTTTAGCCGGGTTAGTACGGTATTTAATCTTTTCATGAAGGAAATTGGTGAAACGCTGCTGATCTCTAATTCAGAAACAACGGTGGAAGCTGGCTGCATAGAAGGTAATTTATTAAGGTTGGAAAAAATTAAATTGTACTTGCAAATCGGCTATAACAAATATCACAAATTATTTGAATAAAAAAATTATATTGTGATTTTTTTTACATGTTTTTATTGTGGCCGGGCAACTGTGGTTTACTTCATCGCTGCATGGCACAAATACCAGCATATCAGCAGTAAAGCTTACAGGCTTCTAGTTTTCTCGCTATTAAATTAATTACATATAAACCTTGTTAAAGGTAAAACTTTTACAATTGCGCAATTGTATTATTCATTGTGTTTTCATCTTTACCAGATATGTATTTTACGTATGGGCATCTATAAAAACTCAATCTCTGCGTTGTGCTATCGAATTTAAAATCCTCATTTACAACCGTAAACTCCGGTATTAGATTTTCTGCTCGCTTTGATCTTACGTTTTTTATAGAAATGCCCATATAAAGTTAACCCAAAAAATACTTTCAATAACTGTATGCCTAAGCCCCGGGAAAAATTAATTGCGTACCTTTGCAGCCTTTTTTCCCTGCTTATCAACCAGCGGTTTTTCCTGCCGAATTTTAATTTTATTACGAAAGCTGTTTTCTACAATGCTTAGCACTTTTAACAGAATTTATACTGTTTTAATTATTTCACTATGTTTAACAGGCACAGGCTATAAGTTAACCGCCCAGGCGCTTACACAAACCATACGAGGCACAGTGGTTGATAAGCACTCGCAAAGCCCGCTAATGGGCGCAAATGTAATTATACTAAATTCCAATCCGCTGAAAGGCGCTAAAACAGATGAACGCGGAAAATTCAGGCTGGAAGATGCGCCAACAGGCAGGCAGCAGCTTAAAATCATGTATATCGGCTATAAAGAAGCTGTTCTGCAGGTTTTGGTAACATCTGGCAAGGAGCTGGTTTTGAATATAGAACTTGAAGAAACCATTGTGGAAGCCAAAGAAGTTGTTATACAATCGCAGAAAGATAAAAGCAAGAGTAACAACGAAATGTCAACCGTTTCCGCACGATCATTTGATGTTGAAGAGAGCAACAGGTATGCCGGCAGCCGTAATGATGTTAGCAGAATGGTTGGAAATTATGCCGGCGTTACAGGCGGAAATGATATTAGAAATGATATTATAATTCGTGGTAATTCACCCAACGGTTTATTATGGCGGCTGGAAGGTGTTGATATTCCAAACCCGAACCATTTTGCGGCTATGGGAACAACCGGCGGGCCTATTGGCATGCTGAATAACAACGTTTTAGCAAATTCCGATTTTATGACCGGCGCTTTCACTGCCGATTATGGTAATGCTTTAAGCGGTGTTTTTGACTTGCGCATGCGGAATGGCAATAACGAAAAATTTGAGCACACCGGCCAGATTGGACTAAACGGACTGGAAATTGGTACAGAAGGGCCAATCTCCAAAAAATCAGGCGCTTCTTATTTAGCTTATTATCGTTTTTCCACACTCAAATTATTACAGCAGCTGGGCATGGAATTCGGAACCGGAACCGGCGTACCAAAATACCAGGATGCTACTTTTAAAATAAATGTTCCGGTGAAAAAAGGCAATATCGCGCTTTTTGGCGTTGGCGGCTTTAGCGATATTTCTTTACTGAACAGCCAGTCGGAAGAAAAAAATGTTTATGCGGAAAACAGTTACGATGTAATTTTTGGCTCGCGCATGGGAATTGCCGGTTTAAGCTACACAAGGTTCATCAATAATAATACTTACGCAAAACTAACATTATCAGCCTCATACGAAAAGAATAAAAACACGGTAGATTCGCTGGATGAAGCAAATAAACCACAGCCGTTTTTAATTGATAATGCGGACAGGACAAAATATGCTGCTAACTTTTTTATAAGCCATAAATTAAGCGCCAGGCTTTCGTCCAAAAGTGGTGTAATGGCCGATGTTTTGGCTTATAAATTTTTTAACCAGCGGTTTTTTGCTTTTCAAAACCAGTCTTTGGATCGTTCCTCCAGCGGATCATCTTATTTCACACGCGCTTACTCGCAGTGGAGCTATAAAATTACGCAGGATCTCACTTTTAATCCAGGCATAAATTTTCTGCATTTTGCCTTAAATAATACATATGCCATTGAGCCACGCGCCGGAATTTCCTGGGATTTTTCAACAAGACAAAGGCTTAGCTTTGGTTACGGTATTCATAATAAATTGCAGGAATTGCCGGTATATTTTGTAAAAACGATTAATGGCGAAGAAAGCACTTTCAGCAATAAAAACCTCGATTTTACCAAAGCGCAGCATTTTGTTTTAGGTTATGATTTAAAGATAAGCGAAAACATGCGCCTGAAAACGGAAACTTATTACCAGCATTTATCGCAGGTTCCGGTAATGATGCAGCCTGGTTATTTTTCCATGATCAATGCCGGTTCGGATTTTGTGCTGCCGCTGGTTGACAGCCTGGTGAATAATGGCAGCGGCAGGAATTATGGCCTGGAGCTTACGCTGGAAAAATTCTTCAGCAACAGCTATTATTTTCTTATTACAACATCAT
>DAIUCM010000096.1:0-15358 GCA_036846145.1 Bacteroidota bacterium | reverse complement strand
ATTCGTGAGCCCTTCGGGGTTGGTTCAAGCCAAAAGAAGTTGCCTGCCCGGCAACAGAGGGCAAAAACCAGAATTGAAACACATATATAGAAATTACCGATACATTTGAAAAATCCTTAACTAAACGACATTGAATGTTGAATTATGAATCATTTGACTCGCTTAAATCTCTCTAATTGTATAAGGCTTTTCTTTTAACAGCGTTTTAAAACTTGAGTTTCATATCATTTCTGTTTCGGCTCATTTCATAACAGCTAAAACCGAAGTGAAATTTGATATTAAAACTACATTTGCAGTCGAAGCAGCACTCCTTCCCTGATTTAGGGAAGGTGCCCGTAGGGCGGAAGGGTTAATTCACCGAACATCTTCAACACAAAAGCATTTTTCACATATATCATATATAGAAACACTTAATCAAAATTCTTAAAAACTGGTTACTGTTTACTGGTAACTGATAACTGAAACATATGGAATCTTTCGACCTTACACCAGATCAATTCGCTGAAGGCATGCAAACGCATCCAGATGCTGTTTTATTAGATGTCCGTACACCTGAAGAGTACAACGGCGGCCATTTGCCTGGCGCCATCAATGTAAATATACAGGGTTACGAATTTCATGAGCAGATAGAGAATTTCGATGAAACCAAAACCTATTATGTATATTGCAGAAGCGGCGCACGCAGCTCAACTGCCTGTAAATACATGCAAAGCAAAGGTTTCCAGCATGTTCATAATCTTGCCGGCGGTATTCTCGCCTGGAATGGTGAGATTCAGCAGCCGTAATTGATGTCAGGGATTTAAATGGTGCAGAAACGCAATGTTTTTCGACTAACAAAATAAATTTGATTCTAACTTAACAATACGTTCAGATAAGGTGCTCCAGCATGCCGCTTCTACAAAGCCGCATGTTGTAAGAAAACATGTATCAATGCATTAATCATTTTGAAAACAAGATCTTCGTTTGGAGGCATATTCTAGTGTGGCAGGTAAATATCGTGTTTGCTCCAGCTGAAGGACCTGAGTTTTTAAAACCTCAATTTTACAGCCTGGTTTATGATACCTGAAAATCCATAGGTGCAGGATGAAAATAAAATTGCCCTGGTTAAATTTAACCAGGGCAATTTCATATAAGCTTATACTGAAAAATGCTTAGTATTCCCAAAGGTCATGCTCCCAGTTGAACAGATCTTCACGAATCCTTTCAGATTCATACAAGGCTTCCATTGGGTTATCTTTTAACTCAGGGAATTCATTGATCGCAAAGTCTTTATCGTTCGATTCTTTTGTGATGTACGAGCTGAAAAGACGCATCTCGAAGAAATCGTAATAAGTTAAACGCATGGCATCGTTCTGGCGGTTAAATACTTCTTCATTCACCAGTAACGGCCGAAGCTCTTCGAAATTAACATAGAACATAGGCTGCTCAGGCATTTCTACACCACCGATATTTGGCTTGTAAAGCGGTGCAATGGCAATTATCCTTGGAAAGAACATACCACGCTGCTTATCGAAGATCCACTCCTCATTTATCATCCAGCGATTGATTTGTGAATAATCAAACGGCGTACAAACCGTTGAGTCGATCAAATCGTAAATATCATCCGGGTTATTAGGATTCTGAACGCCGATTGTTTCGCAGAAACCGCCAAGCTTAGATACATCCTCAATGGTCATTGCCACATCTAATGAATCTGTTCTGTAAGCTTTTAACTTACCAAAGCCTTTTGTATCCGCGCCTACAGTTACAAAATTATAAACAACACGGTTTAAAGGGTTTTTAGGCCAGTTCATCACCATGTTCTTCTTCTCACGCGTATCAATAACGCGCGATACTCTCTTGGCATAAATTACGTCAGCTTCACGAAGCGGCGGATAAGGAACAACTTTACGCTCTTTAACTGCCTTTTTATCGTAATTGTAATCAAGATATTTGTTAGCATTAACATTATCCTTTTGGGCGTTAGCAACAAGGCTACCTCCAAAACACAGCACCAATCCTAATATCACTTGCTTCATCATATCTTATTATTATTTAACGGTAAAATTAGTACCATTTAACATTTTCTTGCCGCCAGGGCCAACAACATCAACCTGCGCAATTACAATCATATCGCCAGGTTTTGCGTTCTGGAGCTTAGCTTTAATACTGCCTGACACTTTATTGCCGCTAACATTCTCAAAGTAGCTGTTACCACCTGCTTTCGGAGACATCGCGAAAGTATAACCGGTTACATTGTATTTCAAACCTTCGAAAGCAAAGCCTTCACCTAAACCGGCATTAACCTGGCCAACTGTAAGTAGCTCACCACGGCTGATTACACCACCGCTCTTAGTTCCAAAAAGAACTTCAGGCGTTGGAACCCTTCTTACCCGGTACTCCTGCTGACCCATAGCTTTTGTTTTGCCATCTGGCATTTTAGCCGATACGCTAACAGTAATCATACGGTTACTGCCATCCGGCTTAAGTATGTATTTACCTGCACCTGTTTTCTGCGCACCTGCACCTGGAGAAAAATTAACCACAGTTTGTGCATCGCTGAAACCAGGAACTGATACTGACATCGGGTTCTCAAGACCAATGTACAACATGTTCATTTTATCAGCTGCAATAGTTGCAGAACCTGTAAATACCTGGTATTTGGTTTTAGTAGTTTGCTCAACCATGTTACCTTTACCATCTTTATACTGGATCTTCACGTTAACGTCTTTATCGCCTAAGCCACTTGCAGATGTTTTGTACTTAGCCACTCCATTTACAACCGGAACATTCTGGCCGTTTACGATAGCTGTAAAAGGCTGTGTTGAGCTGTAAGCACCTAATATAACTTCTGCCTCATAAGTTCCACCCTGGAAAACAGCAGGTGTATTTGAACGTACAATAGCTATCTGGTTATCGAACTTAACATCTTCCGCACCAATCTGCTTAAATAGGTGGTTAGTAACTTCAGCCTGCGCGTTTCTAACATCGTTCTGGAATTTTGTCATCTCAGTAATAGCTGCGATAACCGGTACACCTTCAAAGTAATAAGATTCCCATGACTTTTTGGTACCATCTTTTGCTTTTGGAGGATCGTTAGTATCGATACTGAACGAAACTGCTGTCGGCATAGGTGTACCTTTCTCATCAATCAGGTAGCTTTTCATTTTTTTCTCAAAATCCTGGAGCTTAGCTTTGATCTCAGCGCCTTTTTTCTGATTTATAAAAAAGTTTGAAGGGATCTCAGTGTTTGCCTGGTCAACTACATTTACTTTAGTTGCAGGATCTTCCCAGCCACCAGATAGCTGTGCCAGCTGGTCTTTAACATCTGCGATATAAGCATACATGGCATCCGCCTCTTTAACTGCGGCCTGTGCGTTTGTATAAACTTTCTCGGCTTTTGTTTTATCCTGATCGTACAGTTTACCAAAATTTGTCATCAAATCCTGGTTTTTGGTCTGGAACGAAGTATTCGTTCCCTCTAAGCTTGTATTTACCAAGGCAAATGCTTTCAAAATGTCTGCTGATACGTTAAGCGCGAGTAGCGCTGTAAGTACCAGGTACATCATGTTTATCATTTGTTGGCGTAAGGGATTTGCTGCTCCTGCCATAATTTCTTTCTAATTGTTTAATTATAAAACTCTGCTACTATATATATTATTGTGTAAAAATACTTTTCGTTGAAAATATTTTCACTATGCACGCGGCGCAGTCATTGCGCTCAGCATGTTACCATATACAGTGTTTAATGTATGCAGGTTTTGGTTTAGATTACTGAATTCGTTGCGCAGCTGATTTGTTGCACCTTCTGCATCAGAAAGATTTTCAACAGCTTTAGATAAGCCTGCATAGAAAGAGTTTAATTGTTTGATATGGTTGTTAGACTCCTGTAATTCCATTTCGTAAACAGAATTTAAAGAAGCTAATTTCTGTGTAACTGAAGACACCTGCGCATAATATTCAGCAGAAACATCGCTGCCCTGGCCCATTTGCTCAATTGCCTGAATAGCATTTGTATAAGCCTGGTTCAGCTGACCAACATTGCCGGTTGCTGCTTTTACTTTCTCTGCATACTCATTTGTTGCAGCTGCCGCATCGCTCATTGTGCTCAGGTGGTTTACATTTTCAGTTAAGCTGCGTAAGCCTTCACCTAAACGGTTAACCATACCTTGCTCAATACGCGCTTCAGCAAGCATTTTATCAAGCTCTGCAGTAAGAGATTTTTTGTCTTCTTTTTTAAGATTTTTCTCTTTAGGGTCCATTCCTGCTAATTCAGGATAAACCAATGTCCAGTCTACTTCTTCTTTAACCGGCTCAAATGCTGATATTGCGAAAATTCCCGCCTCGGTCAAAAGGCCAATCATAAGCATCAAATCCGCACCTTTCCAGTGTAATATTTTAAATAACGCTCCCACGATTACTACCGCAGCACCAAGTCCATAAATACGGGACATTACAATTTTAAATCCCCTGCTGTGAAAAAAGCTTTTTCCCTTTGCCATTTTGTTCGTTGTTAATTTTGGTATTAAATTAGTTTAGTTTATAGATTATTCCTGTTCAAGTCTTTATTAAATTCTACCTGTCTTTGATAGAACGGCCCATGTAAGTCATTACGCAACGGAAACCTACATAAGATTTTGCTGTATCCTGGTACTCATATGCACGGGTTGGTGATTGTATGTAATACGCTACATCTTTCCACGAACCGCCACGGATCACCTTACGCTTCATTGAAGCCGGCTCATCTTCTTTCGCATCATAATAATAGTCAGGGTTCATATCATCAACAAAGGTGTAGATAGATTCGTCATATGCTGAAGATGTCCACTCAGATACGTTACCTGCCATATTATACAAGCCGTAATCGTTAGGGAAGTAAGAAGTTGCTTTTACAGGATAGAAACCGCCATCCTCTATATAGTTACCTCGCAAAGGCTTAAAGTTAGCCAGGAAACAACCGTTACTGTTACGTGTATATGGTCCGCCCCAAGGGTACTGGCTGAATCTTCTGCCGCCACGCGCCGCATATTCCCACTCAGCTTCTGTAGGAAGGCGGAAAGGGTTTACTTCAGGATCGCCCTGCTGTGTGTAAGATGAGTTCAGGTACAATGTTCTCCACCAGCAGAACGCGTTCGCCTGTTTCCAGCTAACACCTACTACCGGATAGTCATCGTAGCCAGGGTGCCAGAAATATGTCTGTGCCATTGGATCGTTATAAGAATAAGTAAAGTCGCGGATAAAGGTTAATGTATCCGGATATACTTCTACAGCTTTAGCGCCGGTATAATCCAGGATAAACTCCGAACGGTCTTTAGGATTGATCTTATTCTCATACCTTGCAGCAGCCTGGAGGTCGAAACGCTTGTAGGCGTATTTCACTTTTCTCCAGTCCATGTGGTTCTGTGTTTCGGATATCTTATCTTTACCCTGGTAGTACATACCGCTTAACTGGTCCTGTATTTCCTGGTCGTTATAATTAATATCCCTAACATTCGCCCAGTCAACAATCTCATTGTCGTTAGCATCTGTCGTAGTATATGGCTCGCCAAGTGTTTTGGCAGCCATTGAGTCGCGCACCCAGTAAACAAACTGGCGGTACTCGTTATTGGTAATTTCAGTATCATCCATATAAAACGCCTGGATCGATACCTGCTTCGGACGCGCTGTTAACGCATTCACAATGTCTTGCTCTGTCTGTCCCATATGGAACGTACCGGTAGGTACATAAACTGTTCCGTACGGCTGCGGATGATACCAAGGTTTACGCCCCGGCACACCTGTTAGTTCTCCTGTGCTCCCCCCTAATCCACAGCTTCCTAATAGCGTAGCTATAGAAAGCAACCCGAAGGCATTCCTGATATTAAGCTTCATGTTTTTGATCGTTAATGACATACGCAATGTAAATACTGTTATAGTTGTATTGTGGTGATTGTAATAAGCTGTGTAATGTATTTTTAACCTTAACCTTATATAAGATACGCAATTTCGAAATTAACGAAACTTAACGTATTTTATTATATTTCCTAAAATATTTTTTTTACAGGAAGCGTGGGCTTTTGTGCCAAACATCCGGTTTAATATTTGTATTCAATTTAAAGCAGTAGTTTGCCATAATCTCATGCGAGCCGCCAAATGGTGGGCTTGGTGCGCCGTCCCTTGCTTTTGTAGCAATATCGTATGAGTAACCAATTGATAAATTGGCAACCGGGTAAATACCTACCATTGCCGAAACACCTGTTACTCTTTCGGTACGCAGGTTTAAACCTGCCCATACAAATTGCTTATACAAGGCAAGCGCCGAAACATCGCCTACAACTTTTGCAAAATCTGTTTTCAATATAAATGATGGCTGCAAATCAATATCAGGCGTTAACTTAACATTATACCCGCCATGCGCGAAGTATGATGGAGCAAGCCTGTAATTTACAGAAATATCACCATCAGCTTCCCAGGTTGCTTTGCCCGCAGTAACGTGCAGCGCGGAAACACCCGCATACCAGTTAAGTGCGTTGAGGTAAGCGCCTACACCTGCATCAAAAACCGATGATGAAGATGTATTCGGCAACCTTTTATCGCCCGGATGCTCGGCACGCCAAACTGCACCTAACCTTTGCTGCGCCATACCAGCATTTAAGCCTAAACCCAATTCCGCAAACTTAAGTTTCTTTTTATATGCAACAGTTCCCCAGAAACCTGTGGTCCCGATAAAACCGCTCACATCATCAACAATATGAAAGCCCACACCCAGGTCAGCCTTCTGGCCGAGCGTTATAGGCGCATGTATGGCGAAATTCGATGTTACAGGCGCGCCCTCGTTATCGGCGCCTTTAAAAGCTTTCCACTGATCATGGTAAACAAGTGTAGCGCAAATAGCCTGCCTGCTGCCTGCATACGCCGGGTTATATGTTAACTTGTTGAACATATAGTGTGTAAACATTGGTTCCTGCTGTGCGTTAACGTTAAAACAACAAACCAAACCAACCGCTAAAACCAATAGTAATTTTCTCTTCATCAGCTGCATCTCAATTTAAAAGTCCAAATAAACGGAAAAGTAACGGAAATCTCAAAAAAACGCATTGTTTTTTTTCGATGAAGGGCAGTAAACGCTCTTTAATACCTTAACCTTAATTGTCCAACGCTGTAAATTGCGTTTTATTATTTATTTATTAACCTTTTTTATATATTCTTCCAAAGCCATTTTCATGGATGGCGCCTGTGGCGTCGGGGCCTCAATATCCACCGTGAGCCCTGCCTCTGTAACCGCCTGGCAGGTGTTTGCTCCAAATGCGGCTATACGGGTATTATTCTGCTTAAAATCGGGGAAGTTTTCGAACAAAGAAACAATGGCTGAAGGATTGAAAAAAGCTATTATATCGTAGTTTACATCGGCCAGATCTGTAAGATCGTTAGAAACAGTTTTATATAATATAGCCTCGTTGCCTTTAAGCTTGTTTTCTTTCAGGAACTCGAGTAACTCGTTATGAGAAATATCCGACCTCGGGAAAAGATAATTCTCTGCCTTATGCTTCATTAATATATCGAAAAACTCCTGCTCGCGTACTTTCGGATAAAAAACCTTGCGCTTACGGTAAGTGATAAACTTCTGGAGGTAAAGTGCAATGGCTTCCGATGCGCAGAAATATTTCATATCGGCCGGAAGCTCAATCCGCATCTCTGTACACATGCGGAAAAGATGCTCAATAGCGTTGCGGCTTGTTAATATAATAGCCGAGTAATCGAGTATATTTACTTTATCTTTCCGGAAATCTTTGGCGCTAACGCCATCTACCCTGGTAAAGGGCCTGAAGTGTATGGTTACCTTATATTTATCACGGAGATCATAATATGGCGACCGGCCATCTGCAGGCTCTGGTTGTGAAATAAGAATACTTTTAACCTTCAATTCCGCTCTCTTCGGATCCATCATGCAAGTGTAAAATTAAACGAATACTTCTTTGAGTAATATGACTACAGGGGATACCTCTATAGCGCAAAGATATAAAAAAAGATAAAATATACCGCCGGTACTTACGGATTTCATTTTAACATAGACTCTTACGAGCCATAAAGCATAGCTCGCTGCAAGTATATACGCCAGTATTATCAGCAGCTGCTGCAAGGGCATGGCCGTTTGGTAAAGCCCTGCGAACAGCACCGGCAGCAGTATAAGGCCGGTTATACGCGTAAACATTGTATGCATCAGCAAATGCACGAGCGCTTCTCCCCTGCCGAAAAAAATATTGGCCATTAGCTGTATAACTATTAGTTTAATAAAGTAACCGGTTGCGGTGAAGGCAAAAACCCATACAAAGATTCCGCTGTTTTCGGCGAACAGGCTTTGCTGGATGCCGATGCTTAGCATTAAAACAAAAACTATATCCAGCAGCGTATTATTGATATTCCAGTCGAACCGGCCTTCTTTGAAAATATTCAGCAGCAGCTTCAGGTTAAAAACCGATAATAAAAGCTCCTTTAAATATGTCGGCGAAATAAGCCTTATAACGGCAAGCAGCACAAAGCAGCCGATAAAAATATAAAAATAATAAGCCGGGTATCGTTCTATGGTTGCTTTAAGCTGCGGAATTATTTTTTCGGAAGGATGCGTGAATGCCGTATCGGCATTTTGACTAACAGGTTGCTGCACAGTTGCCAATGGCGTATCTGCAATGGTTTGTACCGAATCGCTCTGGGCCTGCACCCTGCCGCTGATAGCAGATAAAAGCACCAGTATTAACACTGCCACATATATATGAACGCCGAAAAATGCTTCACCTGCCTTGCGCATAATGCAAAGCTATGAAAATTTGCGCTGCATTGTGCGCCTGCTTTCCTTTCATAACCCAAACTCTAAAACTAAATTCTCAACCGGTTGCAAAATAGCTGCTTGGGGCGTTATCCCAAGTTGTGAATATCTTACCTTTACAGGGTGTTGGTGCAAAGTATTTTTAGCTTAAGTAAGATATGGATTATAGATTTATGATACTTAGTTAGTTAAACATATTTAATAAGAACGCTGATTTGTGGCGCACAAACCAGTGAACGTGCAACAACAGTCTGAAAGACTGAAACAACACAGCTTGGACCAACGCCCCAAGTAAACTTTATTTAATTCGTGGAAAATGCAGCCGGGGCCGATACTGAAGCAATATTGTGCGATTTTTGCAAACAACTATATTTTTCGTTTTGGCAGGTATTTATATCCATATCCCTTTTTGCAGGCAGGCTTGTATTTATTGCAACTTCCATTTCAGCACTGTTTTAAAACCCTTACCCGAAATGCTTGCCGCCATGCATACCGAACTTGAGAACCGTAAACCGTATTTACAGGATGAGCCGGTAAAAAGTATTTATTTCGGCGGCGGTACACCATCTTTATTAAGTGCCGGCCAATTAAAAGGCTTCCTGCAGAAAATAAATGATTTATATGAGGTTGCTGAAGGAGCCGAAATTACGCTGGAGGCAAATCCTGATGATCTGACAAAAGAAAAACTTGATGATTTTTTTCTCGCAGGTATTAACAGGCTTAGCATTGGCGTACAGTCCTTTTTACAGAAAGATCTTGAATATCTTAACCGTGCCCACAGCGCCGAAAGAGCCATTACATGTATAAACGAAGCAAGGCAGGCAGGTTTTGAGCTTTTAACCATCGACCTGATTTATGGAATACCCGGACAGCAGGATGATGCCTGGCTAAATAATTTACATATATTACAGTCGCTGGAAATACCTCATTTCTCGGCGTATGCTTTAACGGTTGAGCCAAAAACCGCACTGGAAAACTGGATCAGGCTAAAAAAATCTCCACCGGTAAATGATGAGCATATGGCCAGGCATTTTACCATGCTAACCAACTGGGCCGCCGCCAATGGCTATGAACATTACGAGATTTCCAACTTCTGCAAGCCAGGTTTTTATGCCAGGCACAATACTGCTTACTGGCAGGGTGCAGCGTATCTGGGTATTGGCCCATCGGCGCATTCATTTAACGGTTTTTCCAGGCAGTGGAATATTGCCAACAATACAAAGTATATAGAAAATATTCGGCATAATAATCCATATTTTGAAGCGGAAGAATTAAGCCTTACTGACAGATACAACGAATATATAATGACTGCTTTAAGAACCAAATGGGGAGTTGATATTACACGTATTGAGCATACATTTGGCAGGAATTATTTGCTTCATCTGCAAAAAAACGCGCAACATTACCTGAATCAGCAGCTTTTACAACAAAACGGATATACTTTTACCCTGACTGAAAACGGAAAACTGCTTGCAGATAAAATTATAGCCGATTTATTTTTCGTGTAATTGGCGAAGGCGATGGTTATCAATAAAATTCCATATATACATTTATAAAAAAATACTTTGGTGCACATGCTTACACAAATACAATACGCAAAAAACACTTATACTATTAACTTAGAAGATGGTATAGATATTTCCATACCCGTAAGTAGAGATAAAGGCCCGGAAGCTTTTTACCTGCAGCAGGCAGATTTTAAAACTGTAGAAGCCGGTGGGTTTGTGGGCAATGTTGCGCGCGGCGGCTCATGCAATGTTGAGAACATATGCTTTAACGCGCATGGCAACGGAACCCACACCGAGTGCGCAGGCCATATCAGCAAGCAGCCTGTTTTTATAAAAGATGTACTTAAAAATCCCTTTTTCCTGGCGCGATTAATATCTGTTGAAGCAACAGGAATAATAAGCAAGGCGGAGATAGAAACTAATTTCGGCTCAAATACCGAAGATTGCAAAGCGCTGGTTGTAAGAACTTTGCCGAATACTGAACTTAAAAAAACCAGAATTTACTCCGGCACAAACCCGCCATACTTTTCAGCTGATGCCATTGAATTTATTAATACGCTTGGTATCAGTCATTTGCTAACCGATTTGCCTTCAATAGATAAAGAAGACGATAATAAGCTCATGGCACACCATGCTTTTTTCCAAAACGATAAGGCATGGAATTTGCACAAAACTATAACTGAAATGATTTTTGTGCCTGATGAAGTTACAGATGGCTTATATTTCCTGAACCTGCAGACAGCTGCTTTTGAAAGCGATGCCAGCCCAAGCAAACCATTGCTGTATAAATTGCATCTTTAATAATATATTTTCACAAACCAATCATTTCTTTTGTGCGTTAGCGTTATATACTTTTTATCTATTCAAATTAAATAGTGCGTTCTATAAGTAATAAAATATTTTACCTGCTTGGCTTGCTGCTGGTGCTGGCCGGCAAAAACGCATACGCTACGCATAACCGCGCGGGCGAAATTACTTTTACACAAATATCTACCTATACATTTGAGGTTACGCTGATTACTTTTACCGATACCCGAAGCCCGCTTGCCGACAGGCCGCAGGTTACTTTTCTTTGGGGCGATGGAAAGCAGAGCAATGTTGACCGCTCTTCACAAAAAGTTGTAGGGCCATTTATTTTTGAGAATATTTATGTTGCCAGGCATACATACAATGGCCCGGGCGCTTATACCATACAATTTTTCGATCCTAACCGAATAAAGGATATTATTAATATACAGGAATCGGACAAAGTACCTTTTTATGTTGAAACAGAACTGATTATAGATCCGCAGCGAGGTTATAACAGGTCGCCGGTGCTTTTGCAGCCGCCAATAGATTACGCCTGCCCGTACCGGGTTTTCTATCATAACCCAAATGCTTATGATCCGGATGGCGATTCGCTTGTTTTTTCACTTATTCCGCCAAAAAGAGATAAAGGTAAAGATGTGCCGGGTTACAGGGTGCCTGTTTCTACAAACTCATTTACATTAAATCCACGCACCGGCGAGCTTATATGGAACAGCCCGAATACGGTAGGCATTGTAAATATCGCCATACTTATTGAAGAATACCGCAACGGAAAACGAATCGGGTATATTATTCGCGATATGCAGATTATTGTACAGGACTGTAACAACCGGCCGCCTGTTATAACCGAGGTGAAAGATACATGCGTTGAGGCAGGAACCAATTTAAAACTGCTTATCAATGTACTGGCGAAAGATCCTGATAAGGGCGACCAGGTAACACTTACTGCTACCGGCGGGCCGTTTCTGCAAAGAATAAAACCAGCTACTTTTTCGCCTGGGATTGCTGTTGGCAAAGATAGTGTTAACGCTGTATTTGGCTGGGAGATAGATTGTAACCATATCCGTAAAGAGCCATACAGAGTTGTTTTCCGCGCGGTAGATAACAATAATACCACACCGCTTACCGATATTGAGCATTTTGATATTAAAGTAGTTGGACCTGCGCCAAAAAATCTGCAAACCACACCAATAGGTAATGGCGTACAGCTTAACTGGCAGAAACCGGTTTGCGATAATGTGCGCGGCTATTATGTTTACAGGCGGGTAGATTCATCTTACTGGAACCACGCCTATTGCGAAACAGGTGTGCCTGCATATACAAATTTTACGGTTATTGATACAATTCTTAACCCTAACACATTAAGCTATTACGATGATAACCAGGGCCAAAGCTTATCGCCGGGTATTGTTTACTGCTACAGGATAACTGCTATTTACCTGAACGAAGGCCAGTTTATGCCGGCAGAAGGATACGCATCTAACGAAGCTTGTGCGGAATTAAAGAAAGATGTTCCAGTGATTACGCATGTAAGCGTTCGTACAACAAACACTGCAACCGGCAGCATTTATGTAGCCTGGTCTAAACCTACAGCCTTAGATACAAATCAGAATCCCGGCCCTTACCAGTACCGCGTTTACAGGAGTACCGGTTTCACCGGGCAAAATTTCCAGCTCATACAAACATATTCTTCAAATACATTTACAGGGCTTACCGATACTACATATATAGATTCGCTGTTAAATACTTCCGCGCAGCCATACTCTTATAAAGTTGAGTTTTATTACACCTCGCCAATAAACAACAGCCTGGAGATGGTTGGTAAAACCATCACAACTTCATCTGTCTTTCTAACAATCAGGCGGGCGCACCACAAGCTGGAGCTCCGCTGGCAGACCACCGTACCCTGGAAAAACAGCTATTATGTAATCTACAAGAAAAATGCTGCAACAGGTAACTGGGATTCTATCGGCACCTCGGTTAACCGCCTGTTTGTAGATACCGGCCTTGTAAATGGCACAACGTATTGCTATAAAATAAAATCTGTAGGCTCTTACTTTACAAAAGGTTTTACAGATCCGCTCATAAATTTTTCGCAGGAAGTTTGTACCAGCCCGCGCGATACCATTGTGCCTTGCGCTCCTGATTTGGCAGGCGAAGGAAACTGTGAAGAAAGAAGTACAACATTAACATGGAAGCCGGTTAACAGCACATGCGATGCGGATGTAATTGGTTACAAGATCTATTACAGCCCGTTACAAAGCAATAATTTCAGGTTAGTAGATTCGGTTAGCGGAAAAAATACTGTTACTTTTAAAGATATTCGCGATACGTTAAGATTCTCCATGGCTGGCTGCTATATTGTTACAGCGGTAGATTCTTTTGAGAACGAAAGCCCGTTCAGCAACTCCATTTGTGTGGAGAACTGCCCTATTTATGAGCTGCCGAATGTATTTACACCCAATAACGATGAGTTTAACGATCTTTTCCGCCCATTAAGCACTTACAGGTTTATAGAAAGTGTTGATATTATAATTGTGAATCGCTGGGGACAGGAAGTTTTCCGTACGCAGGATCCGCAGATTAACTGGAACGGAGAAGACCAGAAAACCGGTAATCCGCTCGTTGATGGCGTATATTTCTATTACGGCACTGTAAACGAAATTTATCTCAACGGAAATGTTTCCCGGTCTGTAAAGGGAACAGTACATTTGCTGCGTTAAACCATTTTTCAGCAGGTACATATATGTTCAGCGGTATTATTAAAGATGTTGCCGAAATTATTTCGGTAGAAAAACATGGCTCAAATATCAGCTATTGGTTAAAATCCAGCCTTTTACCTGAATTATCTGTTGACCAAAGCCTCGCGCACAATGGTATTTGCCTTACCGTTGAAGAAATCACCAAAGATGCCTATCGTGTAACCGCCATTGAGGAAACACTGAAAAAAACCAACCTTAAGCATTTTTCAGCCGGTGCGTATATAAACCTGGAACCTTGCCTGCGCTTGAACAGCCTGCTTGATGGCCATATTGTACAAGGCCATGTAGATACAACCGGTATTTGTTTGAATAAAGAAGAGGCTGATGGCAGTACGGTTTTCACTTTCCAATATCCCGAAGAATTTTTTCACCTGCTGGTAGAAAAAGGCTCCATTTGCATAAACGGTGTGAGCTTAACTGCATATAACACAGCGGCGAGAAATACTTTCAGCGTTGCCATTATTCCTTATACTATGCGGCACACAACTTTCCGGTACTTAAATAGTGGCGATGAAGTAAACCTGGAGTTCGATATTTTGGGAAAATACTTCGCCCGCTGGATGGAAAAGTATAAGCCGGCTTAACTTTCCTTATATAATGTTGCGGAAAAATACTTTTAGCGTTTGATTTTGAAGTGTTTTTCACGTTTAAAATAACCAATATTCGCTGGCGCAAGATTTAGCGTAGCGGTTCTTGTGCCATTCCTCCATATAACATCAAGCCAAAAAATGCTTATGAAAATAGATTGGCATCGCTGGCCCTTATCGCTGGCATCGCTGGCGCCGATCTGAGCAATAGCGGAGATTGGTGCTTAAAACATTTACACTCTCCGAGTGTACCTTTTCATAATTTCATGAATAAGCATAAACCCCTAGTAATTTGGCCTTTAGAGATAATCGGATTTGCTAAAAATCTTATTTGTATTATCCATTTATTTATTTTCCGCCCGCATTTATCGAAGTGGAAATCTTATTAATTGAATGCTTTAAATTGGTACACACATAGAGTGTGATTCTTATGGTGCGCTAATTTCCACTGCGTTCAAATTAGCGCCAGCAGAGGAGGTTAAGGTTTATACTTTAATCAGGCATTCGCTGGCGCAAGATTTAGCGCAGTGGTTCTTGTGCCATTCTTTTCAGAATCATTTTTTGGATTGTAATAACGGAAAGGGCACAAGAACCGCTGCGCTAATTCTTGCGCCAGCAGAGGAGTAAAAAGAACGTTACCAACAGCTGCTTTATTATAGTTTTTCTGCTGAGAGCTTGGGAAAGTTACCTGCTCGGACTAATTTTATGAGAATAGACACTTGATGCACCATTCTGATAAAGCCTCTCATTCAACTTATAATGCCATATTATCTGATCATCAGCATATGGCTCGAAAGGATCCAAAATAGCAATAATATAATTACCTGTTACAGTTATTACCTGAAAGAATTGGAGCAAATCATCCATATAAGAAATTTTATCTTCAATATTTCTTTCATATCCTTCCTGAAT
>DAIUCM010000095.1:0-15759 GCA_036846145.1 Bacteroidota bacterium | reverse complement strand
AAATAGAAGTCTTCAAGATAAAATTATAGTCGGAGCTGCACTCCTCTCCTAATTTAGGAGAGGTGCCCGTAGGGCGGAGAGGTTAACTAAACAATAGTTCCTAACAAACGGATAATCATTTTTTTAAATAAAGATGTAAACAGAATTAAATTATTCTCATAATTCAACATTTATACCCCAACATTCAACATTAAAAAGCATGTTTTCCTCGGCAGAATTGCAGCTCACCAAACAAACGCTGGATAGTATTTTCTCGAAATTTGCGGGAACAAAAGTGCTTGTAATTGGCGATGTAATGCTTGATAGTTACTGGTGGGGAAAAGTTGACCGCATTTCGCCGGAAGCGCCTGTACCGGTTGTAAATATCAATAAACGCGAGTATCGCTTGGGCGGTGCAGCCAATGTTGCTCTAAACCTTATAAAGTTAGGCGCCGAAGCCACAGTTTGTTCTGTTATTGGCGATGATCTTGAAGGCACGCTGCTTACCGATCTGCTGCTGGCCGAAGGCATTTCTACCGAAGGTATTATATGTACCGGCACGCGCCCCACAACTGTAAAAACGCGCGTAATTGGCAACAAGAACCAATTGCTGCGTATAGATGCTGAAAATACTGACCCGCTGCCTGAACAAGAAAACCGGCAGCTTACAGCCCGAATAAAAACGCTGCTGGAAAATACCGATCTTATACTTTTTGAGGATTATGATAAAGGTGTAATCTGCGAAACGCTTATACAGGAAATTGTTCAGCTCGCGCATGAGAAAGGTTTACCGGTTGTAGTTGATCCTAAGAAACGCAATTTCCTATCTTACAAGCATGTAACATTGTTTAAGCCGAACCTGCGCGAACTGGCTGATGGCCTGAAGCTTGATGTGGACAGCCAGTCGAGTATTGAAGAAATAGCTGAAGCTGCAAATATTTTACAAAACCGCCTGGACGCAAAAATGGCTATGGTTACCCTTTCCGAGCGTGGAGTTTATATAGCCAATGGCCAGAATACTTACCTTGTACCGGCACACGTACGCAACATTTACGATGTAAGCGGCGCTGGCGATACGGTAATAAGCGTAGCGGCACTTGCATTACGCGCCGGCGCAGAAACGCAAACTATTGCAGCCCTGGCAAACCTCGCCGGCGGACTGGTTTGCGAAAAAGTGGGCGTTGTACCTATAAATTTCGATGAGCTTTACCAGGAAGCCTTGAATGAGCTTTGTTGTTAAAGTTTTTCTTCAATGCATTTTTTCATCAAAGTATATATGGATTTTTGGGTTATAATGGACTGGTAATCTGTTAAAATAAGTAATTGCTTTGCTGCCGGGCTTTATTCCATATCTTATTATCTTTATTATATGGATTATAAGAAAAAGGCCCTATAGTCGATTCAAAATGTATGATTTCCCCTTGAGCAAATTTACATTGCGCGTAAAACGCTGGTAACTTTCTATTCAGGCAGAAAATAATCGTTTTTCAAATATCTCATCCTGGTAAAAACATTTTACGCCAGCCACGGATATTAGCATGTTGCTGATTTATAACTATTTATTTGCAGAACAGGTATTTTTTAATTAATACATATATGCAGCATATGTATGCGCGAAAAAACCAGGCGTATGCAACAAATTTCAATTTTGTCTTTTATACTTCATCATGTACCTCATTTGAATCAATGCATAATTGGTTTCGGAATAATGAGTGAAACTATTGTTTAACATTAATTAAAATAAGATACCAATGCTTATACAATTCAATTCAAACCAACAGTTAGATAACGCAGGAAATTACAGGCAGGACTTAATTGATATGATACAGGATGCGCTTGGCCGTTTCGATGAACATGTAACCCGCGTAGAGGTGCATTTAGGCGATGAGAACGGCAGTAAGGAAGGCGCTGCGGACAAGCGTTGCTCACTTGAAGCGCGTGTTGAAGGCCGCGAACCGATAGCAGTAGTTCATCATGCCGATGATTATGAATACGCTGTACGTGGCGCAGTAGATAAAATGGAAGCTTTACTGGACAAGATGCTTGAGCGCATGCGGAATTATTAATTCTGCCGGCAGTTAAATAAATCGCTTAAACACCTTCCAAATTAATTTTCCTGGAAGGTGTTTTTATTTTTAAAGGCAGCTATTGCAATTATTTCCCATATAAACCATTCCCGGAAAATGCTTCAGTACTCGATTTTAACCGGCACATAATCTGCCGGTTTCGCAGTTGGATGATAATGGTGGAACAAGCCTTTACAGCGCGTGCGGATAGGCAGAAAACCATATTTGTAAAAGCGCATCCAAAGGTCGTCATCTTCCCCACCCCAGCGCACAAATATTTCGTTGAACTTACCAATTGTGTTAAACTGCGTTTTTGTGCAGGCAAACATGCCGCGGCTAAGCGGAAACCACTCACCGTTATTTTTAGTGAGCCTTGCACTTTTACCTTCAAAGAGGTTAAAAAATATGGGGAACCAAACAGTTTTACTGGTAACATACTTATTGCATTGCTCAACCAGGTCAACCGGTAAATCAAGATCCGCATCGCAACCAAAAATTAATTCGTTGCCGGCCTGCGCAATAGCCCTGTTAAAGCTCAATGACCGTGTAAATGGCACAGGCTCGCTTATAAAAACCAGCTTTCCCTGCCATTTTTCTTCTAACTCCTTCCTGAAAAATTCTACATCAACCGATCCGCAATCATAAACTGAGAGTTCAATAAGATGCTGGTGATGCATTTTTAGTACCGAGGGCAATACAAAACCAAGATAATTAGCAGTACGATTCTTAATACCTGTGCAAATACTTACAGGCCGCAACTTATGCCTTTTAGGATTTAGCAGCTTATTTACAGTAAAATGCGTTATGCCACTTAATTCTATATACCATGTTTTTGCGAGGCCAAGCTGCCGCTGCGGACTTTTAAATATATACCAGGGCAAATACTTAAGCCAAACAGGAATATGCGATTTCAGCTTTTCTGACATTGAATTGTAAAGTATTGCGGTTTGCGGGCTGCGTTTTGGGTATTGAGCGTTGGATTACCAGGTAAAAGTTTTGAAATCATTTCATTAGAAACAAAACAAAGCATTTTTACATGTTATAATATATGGAAACAAGGAAATACGCAAAACAATGCCGTTTGGTTAAGGATTCAATAATACCAATATCGAATGATATTTGCGTAAATAAATATGGTTTGTGTGCCACGAAACCAGGGAGTTTTAATACGAAGCTCCGTGGCCTGTGGCTCACAGGTCACTTTTCAAATGCGCACAATTCATGCAATATTAGTAGAAATTCCATCCCAACAATATTTTATCGTCCCTCCAGGGACTTGATTAACGCTCCGCACCAGGTTTGGTAGTAACGATAAAATATTGAAGCAATGGATTTCAGCCCGTTGCAGAAAAGAATTTCCGTAAATAATCGACATTGATATACAATATCCAATACTTTTTACTTAAAATTTACCAGAGCAAATATACAAGTCCATCTTTAACGTGCGGTGTTCCATCATAGCCATAAACTATAATTTTATACAGGTAAACGCCTTCCGGCAGTAATTGTCCCGATCTTGATTTTCCATCCCAGCCTTTACTGTTCTCCGATTCATAAATACGCTCACCCCATCGATTGAAAATCTTTATTTCGTAACGCTGGAAATAAGCGCCTTGCGGGCCAAAAGCATCATTTAAATTCAGCGAAGTACCAGGTGTGAACGCATTCGGTACAAATATTTTTGGCTGCTGCTGCAAACATATTTCTGTTGAAAACGAACGTGCGTTGTAACCACCTATATTTTCAACTGCTTCTACCTGGTAGCAGAAATTTTTGGCCAGGAGGCTCAGCTCTTTATCAATTACGCTTCTACCGTTGTTCGGCACTGTAGTAATTAAGGTTTGCGTACCACTATCTTCCTTGCGGTAAATATTATAATAATCTACACCTTTTTCCCAGTAAGTATATTCGTTCCAGGTAACCTGGTTCAAATCCTCGAAAGCTTTTCCACCAAGGTAAATCAGGCAGCCGTTGTTACTCGGTAAACTTGTATTCTCGCAATCATCAAATGCAGTTACAAAATAGCAGAAATTATCTGCCAGTAAATTAGTCTGGTCTTTGCAGAAAGTATCGTTTACATCGCGGCTGGTAAATATAAGGTCTGTATTTCCTGCTACAAGATTTCTACGGTAAACGCGGTAGCCGGCCGCATCAAAACTCTTCGATCTGCTCCAGAGAATTTCAGCCTCGTTATTGGTTTTAGATACTGATGCCGAAACAAGATATACCGGCAGCGGCGCTTTTGTATCAAATGGCTGCAAACTGTCCCTGTTCGAATAGGAGATTACAAAAGTATCTGCATCGCTTATGGCCTGTAAACTGTACGTATAAGTATGTTTACACTTCACAAAAGTATCTGTAAAGCTTAGCTCATTCGGCAGGAAGGTTTTCCATAACTGGCCGTTCCTGTACAAGCGGTATTCTTTTATATCGAACCCCTGGTAGCTGTTCCAGTCCAGCTTAATACGGCTGTCTTCCGCTGTGGCAATAAGATTTACCGTTTGATGAATTTCACTGTTATCCAGGCTCACATTATCGCAACTATCGGTAACCAATATTTTATACTGGTAAGCTTTCCGGTAAGTATTCAGGTTATTATCTGTATAAATGCTGTCTTTTGGCGGCAGTGTTGCAATCAGCATCCAGTTGTTATTATCAGATTTCCTGTAGAGCAGGTACTTCGCGGCATCTATAGAAACGGTTGGCTTCCAGCTTAGGCGAACCTGGCCGCGTAAAGGATGCGTTGCAGTAACGGTAGCCAGCTTAATATCGGGTACAATTGGCAAAATATGCTCGAATGCCCTGGCTGTATCGGTATTGGAGTAGCTTGTTTCGCCGGACAAACCTTGTGTTACAATCCTGTAAGTATATAGTACATTACAATGTATGGCGGAATCGTAAGCTGTAGTTTCGCCATTGTATAAAATGGCTATTCGTTTCCAGCCAACAGCATTGTCATGGAACCTTTCTACAAAATAAACCGGCTTATCTGAAGTATTTTTTGTGAAGCCTATATATGGCGTCCAGCTAATCTGGTTATACGCGCTTTTGGCCGTTACATCTAACAATACAGCCCGGTGCGTATCTGATGGCATGGCCGCATTACCGCAACTATCCAGCGAGCGAACATAGTAGCTGTAGGTATTGCTAATGGTGTTGAGGCGTTTATCTACATACTGCAATGGGTGATTAAACGCGTACACAAAAGTATCCAGCGGCGTAAACGGACCATTATTCACTGAGCGGAAAATTGCATAACCGTAGCGGTTTTTATCCCGTGCGGAAGAATAATCAATTCGGATTTCACCAATGGTTGAACTTGTTCTTACTACGCTCGCTAAGGTTATATCCGATTGTTGCGGCGGAATATTATCAAAAGCTTTAATAGTTACCGTATCTGACTGTGAAAACTGTTTTTGTCCATCCTTTTCGTACGCTGTAATTCGGTAAGTATAGGTTTTTCCGCAATAGATGTTTGTATCATTTAAGCCGGTTTGGCCTGCAGGTAGTGTAAATGCTCTTTGCAGAGGACTGCCGTTTATAGATTTTTCTACTTCGTAACGATCTACTGTAAATCCTTCATAGGCATTCCATTGCAGCACAGCCAGTAAATTCTGGTTATCTATTTCCAGGTTCATGGTTTTGTGCGCCGCAGTAGGCAAACCATTTTTATCGCATACATTATATGGATAAATCTCGTAAGTATAAGTATTGCGTTTTGTATTGATTCCGGTATGCGTAAATGATGTAATATTTTTGTCGGCAATATTGGTTAACAATGTTTGCGCTCCTCCATTTTCACTTACAAAAACTTTATAGCCAACAGCGTAGATATCGCTTAATGCCAGCGGATTCCATTCCAGCAAAATTTCACCGGCAATTGCATCTGTTTTGGTAACGGTGGCTCGTTTGGCAGTAATTTGTTGCGGCAGGGGATAAACGCGCGGAACAATACAAACCGAATCTGAAAGTGCTGTATAACCGCCCTCAATATCCATAGCCAGTATGCGGTAACAATATGCAGAGCCTTCCAGTACGGTAGAATCTGTAATAGAAAGCTGGCTGGCAGAAACCGTACGAATAAGGTTGAATGAGCCGCCATTATCTGCACGATAAACCTGGTAATTATCAACTCCTTTTGCAAGATCTGTATAAGCGCTCCAGTTCAGCCACACCAAAGGTACGCAAGCCAGCGTATTTGCACGCAGGCGCATGGTTTTGTGTGTGGAAGATGGCGCGGATACGTGTGTTACATCGCAGCTGTCAATAGCTTTTATAAAATAGCTGTATATATGGTTTGCGTTAAAAATGCTTTTGTCTGTATAAACGCTGTCATAAACTACAGTCGCTATTTTTTTGGCTGCCGGCTGCGTTGAATCGCTTCTCCATACTTCGAAGAATTTAACATCACTTTGTTTATCCCAGCTCCAGCTCAGATGCATGGAATTGCCGTTTACTGTTGCGAAATGCAGCACCGGTGCAGGTGGAATTATAGTATCAAAAGGTGTAAGGGTAATGGTATCTGAACGAGTAATCCTGCTGCCGCCTTCCTCATTGCCGGTTATGCGATAGGTTTGCGCAATTCCGCAGGCAAGCGGAGCTATATGGAAAGATGTGTCGCCGGTTTTGAAAGTGTTCATTACTTCCCAGCTTGTACCATTCCATTTTTCCAGGTTGTAATCTATGTTATAACCACGGAAAACATGCCAGTTCAGCTGGTTTGCCTGGTTCAGCGCCTGGCCTTTCAGTTGTATGGTGCAGAAAGTATCGCTGGCGGTAAAATTCAGGCAGCTATCCAATGTTAAAACCGTATAACAAAACGCATCTTCCGTAGTATTTATATTATCGAAATAGGTGATCTGCTCGCCGAAAGTATTTATCCAGAGAAAATCTGTTCCCACAAACTCGTCACCATTTGCTGAACGCATTATGGCGTAACCATAAATATCCAGTGAATCACCTCCTCGGAAATCAAGGCGTATGGTATTATCATTTAAAACCGTTGCGTTATTCATTACTGGCGCGTTCGCCGGAATGGTATCCAAAGCCTGCCCACTTGCAGAGTCTGACTGCGCTTCAATACCATCAAAACTTACGGCTACAACCCTGTAAAATACAGTTGTGTTACATGGCGATGGGAAACGAAGCAGCGCTGTATCGGTTCCACTCACAAAATCTGCAGTTTGCCAGCTACCGCCCAGGAATTGCTCAACCCTGAAGAAATCCACATCAAAACCTTTGTATGGCGTCCAAACAAGGTCATGGATCAGCTGTCCAACCGTCATATTCATATCTATGGTTCTATGCTGGCTGGCAGTATCGGCTATATTTCCGCAACTGTCTGTAGATATAATGATATACTCGTAATTGGTAGTTTTGGTATTGATATTTTGGTGGATGAAAGTATCTTGTACGGCAGGTATTTTTGAGCCAATTAATATATAGCTGCCTGTTCCTGCTTCCCGGGCATAAACATCGTGATGTTGAATGTGCGGACTGTTTAGCTGAGATTTCCAGCTGATTTTCGTCTGCCCTGTAAATTCATCTGTCGTTAATTTTGATACAGCCAGAATTTCAGGTTTTTCCGGTATAAATGTTTGTGTACTGTCTGTATTGGAAAATGCAAAATAACCGTTTCCGCCCTGCTGAATTGCCTTTACACGATATTTATACTGGTGTTGGTTGGTAATATTTGCATCAGTATAGCTTCTCGATGTTCCGCTGATTGTTGTAAGCAAACTTTCCGTACCGCCATCAACTGAACGGTAAATCTCAAACTCTTTAATGCCAGATTTCCAGGTATTTGGCACCAGCCATTCTACATATATTTTCTGCTCGCAGCCATAAATTGAATCACGTAGATGAATAGAGCTAAATGTGGCCGATTCAGGGCTGAGGTTGGCCGCGCAGGAATCCATGGCCTGGATTTGGTAATGATATGAACCAAGCGTTGCATCTACATTCGTATCTATATAAAACGTATCTGTATGAATGGTGTCTATATATTCATCAGCCGAAAAATTGTTTGTGCGGGTAAGTTTATATGCTTTTACATCTTTAGCGGTAGATTTTGCCCAGCTCAGTGAAATACGGGTGTTGTTATCAACTGTTACATAATGTATTGTTGTGGCTGGCGGTTTTATGGTATCGTATGGGGTAAGGGCAATGGTATCGGAGTAGGAGCGCGCTTCATCACCACCGTCTTCCAGCGCATGCAGCCGGTAATATCTTCTTACATTGCATGAAAGGCCTGTATCCAAATAAGTTGTATCAGCTTTTGTTAGTATTGCAATATCCTTCCATACAGTGCCATCAAGTTTCTGAACCTTGTAAGTATTTATGGCAAACCCTTTATATGGGCTCCATTGCAGGTAGTTGGATAAATTCCTGCCTTCGCCTTTAAGCTGTATAGCAGTATGCGTTTCGCTGGTTAGCGATCTGTTATCGGCGCAGGAATCTACCGCAAAAACCTGGTAACTATATGTTTTTGTAACCGGATCTATACCTGTATGTGTATAAGTATAAGGGCTGCTGAAAGGGGTGTTTATTGTTGCTATTCTGGTGTATGAGCCATTGTCTTCTTTCGTGTAAATATCGTATTTTTTGACGTCCTTATCGGCCACTTTATCGAATGTAACCGTAATGCTGGTGCCGTTTTTTACTGATACATTGCGAATGTTTACCTGCTCGGGCCTTATTGTATCAAACGGTTTTACAATTACGGTATCGGAGTATGAAACAATTGCAGTGCTGTTTTCTTCAATAATACCAATTACAAATATCTGCTCCACGTTGCAGGCCAGGTCTTTCACGAGGTAAGCCGTATCGGTAGTTGTGGTAATGGCAGTATAGGTAGATGTATTGGTTCTGCTGCGCTGCCTTACCACATATTCCTTTACTTTAAAGCCTTTATAAGCGCTCCAGTTCAGCTGTGCCGAAAGATTTAACGGTTTACCGCTTAGCTGTGTTAAACAATGTGTTTCTGCACTTTTGCTCTTGTTGGCGCCACATGAATCAACTGCATAAATACGGAAACAGTATGAATTTTTATAAGGTGTAAGCGAGGTAATGGTTGCGGTTCCGGTTTTACCGTCGTTACTGGTAAGCAAACTAAAGCTGCCTCCATCTGTACTGTAATAAATTTCGTACTTTTTTACGTCAGCATCTGGCACCTTATCAAAGCCAATTGTAATACTTTGATTAGAGATATTTACCGTTGCATATTTAATATTTACTTCCGCAGGCGCAATGGTATCGAATGTTTTCAGCACAATTGTATCGGAAACGCTGAAGTAACCACTGGCAGCGCTACGGTACACAATGCGGTAATAATAATTTATACCGCAAAGCAGATGTTTGTGATTGTAAGCTGTATCATTAAGGGCTACATACACCACATTTCTCCAGCTGCTGCCTACACGCTGCTGCACTTCAACCGTATCTGCCGTATAACCTTTATACTTGTTCCAGGTCAGGAAATTCTCCAGGTTACCGGCTTTCCCTTTCAGTAAAACTGTACAATGCTCGTTGCTGAAACCGGAAGACATATTTCCGCAGGTATCATTTGCCTTAATTTTGTAACAGTAAGAAGTTGTTGCGGTATTTAACCCGGAATTTGAATAACTGTACAAGCTCTTTCCAGTAACATGCTTTACAGAATCAATGAGCGAATAAGAACCGCCGTTCGCAGCTCTGTAAATGTAGTAGTATTTTACATCGTTAGAATCTGATTTGGAGAAGGTAAGCTGTACAGTTGTATGATTTATAACTGTTGCATTCTGCAGAATCTGGCTCAATGCCGGCGCTGTTACGTCCTTTAAATTTACTTTGCCTGTAGCCATACTATTGCTAACACAATGCGTATCGGCTACTTCTACTTTTATCCTGAACGATTTTTCGCAATGCCTATATATGGCGCTTAAGCTTTGGGTGGAATCCTGCAGGCTGAAACCGCTGCCGGCATCCACATATATTTTGTACCATACTTTTTTGCTTCTGTGGCGGTTCCAGCTGGCTCTGGCAATCTTATCGGAGTATTTTACAAGGCTGGGAACAATGCTGCTTACGGTATCGCTTTCCAAACCTTCCAGACCGCAGGTGTTTTCGGCTGTTAAATAATAGCTGTAAACCGTGCTGCCGAAATTCTTTGCTTTTTTATCAATCCAGGTCTTTACAATTGTATCCTGCTTGTTTATGGAATCTACCAGCTTAAAAGCACCTGTTAAACCTTCGCGCCTGTAAATTTTATATTGTTTGAAATGTTTTGATTTCAGCGAATCATAGTAAGTAAGCTTTATAGTACTATCGCTTTGTATATTAACACATTGTATCAACGGCGGTTTTATAATGTCTCTTGTGCGTACATAGATGGAGTATGTTCTGTTAACGGAATTGCAGTTATTATCGGCCAGGTTAAAAGTTACAATAAACGGCGATGAATAGGTAATATGCTCGCAGCTCGGCGTCCAGCAAAAAGTTGAGCTTACTGATTTTGTAGCCGTATCGCCGGCAAAGGTGGCATACGGGCCGTTTATGGTAGCATTGGGGCCTTTGAAAACACCGCCTGCCGCGCTAAGGTAAAGTGTGTCATTCGGATCTTTGCCCGTTACTTTAAAACAAACCGTATCGCCCGGATAAACATACCGCGTATAACCCAGTGAATCGTTTGCAAACTGCGGCGCAAAATTGCTCGGGCAGGAACCTACTACAAACTGCAGGTCTCTGCGAATTTCGCCAACATATTCTGTTTTTCGGGTAACAGGATTTACACGATATTCCTTCACCTGTATGGCTATAACATAATTACCCGATGAAGCCGGCGTTGCGGTAATTTCTCCGGTTGCAGAGTTTATACTTATGCTTGATGTACCACCAAATGGGTTTGTTACTGAATAGCCCGATTTGTATGTAACTTTACTAAAATCTGTATGGCCGGGCGGATAAGGAGTTGGAATGGCAGTAGTGGGACAGGTTGGCGCCGGAGAATATGGTGTAACCAGCGAGAAAACCATCGAATCTCTGTCCGGATCGGAAGCAAGCGGATTAAACACATTTTTTTTACCGGCACACAAATATGGTATTGGCTTTGTAAGAAACTGCGGCGAACTGTTAACTACCGCTTTACGAGGTATATAGGTGTACCAAACTGAGCCAAACGGTTCTTTTTTACCAAAAAAGCAGTTTGTTGCGCCGTAAGCCAGGTTTGTAATCGCCAGGTTGTTACGCTCATTCCTGAACCAGCTTACATGGTGGCCAACTGAATCGTTACCGAGGGTTATGGTGGTTTGGTAAATGGCCTGCTCCACACAAATGCCGGTTGGCAATGTGCAGTTGGGTATTTCGGGCTTTACTTTTTGTGAGCTTGTTAAATTAACAGTATGGCTGGTAAATTTTGTATAATCGCTGTTTGCAACGGCCGATGCCGCATATACCCTGAACGTAATACTGGCATCGTGCGCCGCATTATTCCCGTTACAGTCGCGGTAAACCAAAAATGTGAGCTCAACCTTGTTATCGCCAACATTTTTATATGTTAAATCTCCACCCATAAGGTGCGTGGCATGAAGCTGCTTTACACCGGTTAAACAATATATACAGGTTAAGAGAAAAATTATAAACTTATGCATAAATCGCCATAATAAATCTCATAATAAAAATGTAAATTTACCAAAAAAAATATAACAGAAGCATTTTTTCCGGTTACTATATATGTAAAAGGTATATGGCAGCTCTAATAATCTTAAAATCAAGGCGTGCAGAAAATTTAAAACCTGAGTTTACTTTGTAAGTTGGGATTTAAAATTTGATTGCAAACCGTAGAGATTAATTTTTTAGAGATATCCATATGTAATATAAAATTTTAGAACGCTGAGTAAAGCTTTACAGTTAATTCAGTTATAATTCAGTTACATTAATTATGCTTGGCTACCGGTTTACCCAATATATCGATAATAAAGACGCAGATCCATTCCAAAGGTTGCTTAAAATTTTCCTGCAGCTGCTCAATTACACCAGTGGCGATGTAGCCGAAGCACTGGACTGGATGAACCAGCTGGACAAACAGTATAAACTTACCGATGACCAATATGCCATGGGCGATTTTATACAGGATTTGTACGATAAAGGCTATATAAAAGATGCTGAAGGCGGCGGAAATGTAGTCCCTACAGCCAAAACAGAGCAAAGTATCCGCAAACAAAGCCTGGAGGAAATTTTCGGAAAGCTTAAAAAGGCGGGCAAAGGCTCGCATAAAACATCGTTCAGCGGCACCGGTGATGAAACTTCCGCAGACAGAAGGCAATTCCAGTTTGGCGATGCAGCGGAAAATATTGCCATGACAGATTCGTTAAGAAATGCGCAAATTAACCATGGAATTGGCGATTTAAGGCTTACCGAAGACGACCTGGAAGTAATGGTAACCGAGTATAAAACACAAACTTCCACAGTTTTAATGATAGATATCTCGCACAGCATGATACTTTATGGTGAAGACAGGATTACACCCGCCAAAAAAGTAGCCATGGCCTTAAGCGAACTGATTACCACCCGTTACCCGAAAGATACGCTGGATATAATAGTTTTCGGGAACGATGCCTGGCCTATAAAAATTAAAGACCTCCCTTACCTGCAGGTTGGACCCTACCACACCAATACCGTTGCAGGGCTGGAATTGGCCATGGACCTGCTTCGCCGCAGGAAAAACGCCAACAAGCAGATTTTTATGATCACCGATGGTAAACCAACCTGCCTGAAAGAAGGCATAAGGTATTATAAAAATTCATTCGGGCTGGACAGGAAGATCATTAACAAAACACTGAATTTGGCCGGACAGTGCCGTAGATTAGGCATTAAAGTAACTACATTTATGGTTGCCAGCGATCCGTATTTACAGAAATTTGTACAGGAGTTTACACAGGTAAACAATGGTAAAGCATTTTATACAAGCCTGCAGGGTTTGGGCAATTATGTTTTTGAAGATTATGAAAGGAACAGGCGCAAACGGGTGAGGTAAAAAATGTACAGATATGGAAATTAAATAGGAATTTGAGAATTTTAAATTTTTTGGCAGTAGTTACAATGTATGACAAGGCAGCAAACTGCAATTCGGACGTAAAACTAAGTTGTTATGCTCCCTAGCCTGCGGCTCACTGGCTGGAATTTGGACTTGACTGTTATGGTACGTGAGCCACAGACCATGGCCTTCTAAAGAGAATTTCTGTCAATCATACATTTTTAACCACTACCAATTTTTTTTTGAGGTTTTGTAGAATTGTTGCACTCCAACGCCTCCGCCGCGATGGTGCATTTTTTTAATTCGTAATTTTTAATTCATTGTTTTACATATATAGCTTTCTCGAAAAATTCTTAAGTAATCAGGTCATTATAATCAGCGGTTAAGATAATGCTGCAACAGAATACTGCGAGCAAAATTTTTAATTTTTAATTTTTAATTTTTATTTCTTCCTAACTTGCGCAATCTTTTAAATTATAAGCTATGCACGTATTGGATTTTGAAAAGCCGGTGAAGGACCTGGAGAAGCAGCTGGAAAAAGCGCGTGAATTAGCCCAGAAAGGCGATAAAGGCGGCATCAAGGAGCAAACCATTGCCGAGCTGGAAGATAACCTCATGAAGCTGAAAAAAGAGCTTTACAGCCACTTAACCGGCTGGCAGAAAGTTCAGATCAGCCGCCACCCGGACAGGCCTTACACTTTAGATTATATTGAAAACATAACCGAAAATTTTATTGAACTGCATGGCGACCGCAATGTAAAAGATGATAAAGCCATGGTTGGCGGTTTCGCTACAATTGATGGTCAAACTGTTATGTGCATCGGCCACCAGAAAGGCCGCAACACCAAGCAGCGCCAGTTCCGCAATTTCGGTATGCCAAACCCTGAAGGTTACCGCAAGGCTTTGCGTTTGATGAAGCTGGCAGAAAAATTCAATAAGCCGGTGGTTTGTTTTATTGATACGCCGGGCGCGAGTCCTGGATTAGAAGCAGAAGAACGCGGGCAAGGCGAAGCGATTGCAAGGAACCTAAAAGAAATGGCTGTCTTGAAAGTGCCTGTAATTTGTATCATTATTGGTGAAGGAGCCAGCGGCGGTGCTTTAGGAATTGGTGTAGGCGATAAAGTTCTGATGATGGAATACACCTGGTACTCGGTTATTTCACCGGAAAGCTGCTCTTCAATCCTTTGGCGCTCATGGGATTATAAAGAAAAAGCTGCTGATGCGCTTCAGCTCACTTCCGATAACATGCTGAAACAAGGCCTTATTGACGGAATTATACAGGAACCGCTTGGCGGAGCGCATAACGATCCGGCACAGGCTTACAAAACCGTAAAATCTGAAATTAAAAAACACATCAGGAATTTAACTGCAATTGACCCGGAAGAGCGCATTCATCAGCGAATAGAAAAATTTGCAGGTATGGGCGTTTACGCTTAACAGCAAAAAATAAACTTTTTATACAAAAGCGGCAAAATAATAAATATTTTGCCGCTTTTGTATTTTAACAATAATACTTTGTAATTTGCATTACCTCAAACCATAACAAATCATGCAAATACGTTTATTTTTGGCCTTAGTGGCGGCAACATTTTTTTGCTTTAACGCCAAAGCTGTTAACGAACCGGATAAAAAAGCTGTTTCTTATGAAGACAGCGTAGAAAACTCGCTAAAATACCAACGTGGCGAAGTAAGCATCAAAAACGGGCTGGCAAAGCTTTTAGTACCACAAGGTTATAAGTTCTTAGATGCCATGCAAAGCAAACATGTGCTTGAAAACCTTTGGGGAAACCCGGCCGATGAATCTACCCTCGGCTTGCTGTTGCCGGAAAACATCAGCCCCGTTAGCGAAAACTTCAGCTACGCGGTAGAAATTACATATTCCGAGGAAGGGTATATTAAAGATGACGATGCCAAAGACATTGATTACAATGAGCTGCTGGACCAGATGAAGGCAGATGCCAAGGCAGAAAACGAATATCGCGTAAAAGAAGGCTATTCACCGGTTGAGCTTGTTGGCTGGGCATCGAAACCATTTTACGATGAAAACAGCAAAAAGCTGCACTGGGCAAAAGAGATAAGATTTGGTGAAGACTCAATCAATACTTTGAATTATAACATCCGGATTTTAGGCAGAAAAGGTTTTCTAAACCTGAATGCTATTGGTAAGATGAACGTGTTACCGGCCTTCCAGCAGGATGTAAACAAAATTCTGGCCAGTGTAGAGTTCAACCAGGGCCATACATACGCTGAGTTTAATCCGGATATCGACCAGGTTGCGGCTTACGGCATTGGCGGTTTAATTGCCGGCAAAGTACTGGCAAAGGCAGGCTTTTTTGCCATTCTTTTGAAATCATGGAAAATTATTTTAGTAGCCCTTGCCGGTTTATTTGCTGTACTTAAAAAGAAATTATTCGGCTCCAAAGAAACAGTGGCAGCTACAGATTCTGCCGAATAACAGAAAGCATTTTTTCGCTACTGCATATATGTACAATTCATAAAGCAGGCCCGGTTTTTATTTCTTAAACACCTGGTTCAAATAAAAAGCCGTTTATCCAAATAAATTACTGGATAAACGGCTTTTATATTATATAATGAATCCATAAAGTTTGATCTATTGTAAAGCATATTTAGTTTATGAGTAACGTGATCTCGGGAATTTAATATCTGAGGATCAATATTTTAAGATGTTATTTGTGTAATTAT
>DAIUCM010000094.1:0-15805 GCA_036846145.1 Bacteroidota bacterium | reverse complement strand
CTTGTAAATATGGGAATTACTTCCGCTTTTTACCCTTACGAAATAAACGCCTGCAGATAATTGAGCAATATCAAGACTTGTTTTATTGGTTTTGGTTTTTGAAAAAGCTACAGTTTCACCAAGCATATTAACAATGCATATTTCTTCGAAAATATAACTTCCACTTTCAATATTTATTATATTATTTGCAGGATTTGGGTAAATTTTTACAACTGCTTTGTCTGCTATAATTTCTTTCACACCAACAACATCTTTCTGCGTACGATAAACCTTTACAGCATTTGAAGTTGTATAAAGCGGAATTTCTTCGCCATTCATTTTTATAACCTTGCTGTTAAGTATTGAGAGTGAAAGATCAGCTCCTGTTTGCGGATAAATAAAAGTACTATCTCTAAGGATATATTCCATTTCCGCTACTTTGCCGTAACCTATTTTACTGGTTTGCTTGTCTGTTCGAGCAATAGCGCCTTCTGCAGTTGCTTTATCATTAAACTGCCGGTAAAGCTGAAGATTATCTCCAGCACCGCAAAGCAAATCGCAATTCCAGTTGAACTTAAAGCTATTCGGCTGCATATATGGGCTGGCGAATAAATACTTCAAACCTAAGCCATACGCATCTGTAACAGGTTTATTCGGACCTCCTAAATACAGTACAGCTTTTACTGTATCGCCGGCCAGGTAATATTTTTTATCGTACTGGAAGCTGAGTGGCGGATCATTTGGATTTCCTGACAATTGCGGTTGTTCGTTTTTCAAATGTGTTTTACCGTAGTTTTGTGCTACAGCAGAAGTGTCATTTGCATCAATTACTGAATCGCCATTGGTATCGAGATGTTTGTAATTTACACCGGTGCTTAAACTGTTGCTCCAGTTTTTACTTACTTGCGGAATCCAATCGGTTGTTGCGTTTGATCTTGGCGTTCCGGTTGTAGAATATCCTACTGCAATGTCTAAAATATCTAAATAATCTGCTGTTTTATCAAGGTTTGCATCGCCCGGCCAAACGCAATTGCTGTCAACGGTGATAGTTATAGTATCGGTTTTTGAACAGGCGCCATTGCTATAAGATGCTGTGTACCATAATTTGTGTGTGCCTGTACCTGCATTCTGTGCTGAAAAATAATATGTTCCGGACGCGTTCTGCGTTATTACACCACTGCTTACCGAGTTCCAAATACCACCCATTGGCGTACCTTTTAATTGCAGATCGGGTGATGTGTGGCATTGTGCAGAATAGCTGCCCGCATTAACGGTAATTGTTGGGTAAACGCTTATTAATATAGTATCCTGATTGCTGCAATTGGTTGAGGAATTTGATGCTTTGTAAATTAACCCAAATAATCCATCCCCAGACTCTGTTGCATCGAAATATGGGCTGCTTCCGCTAATGTATAAGCCTTTAGTTGCAGCGTTGAGCGTTGACCATGTGCCACCTGCGGGTTGTAAGTTATGGATCTGGTCCAGCATTATTTTACCATCTTCCATGCAAACAAATGTATCAAGGCCGGCAAAAACAGTTGGTAAGGCATTTATTTTTACGAGGGTAGAATCTGCATTGGCGCAACCTGCAGCTGAATCTTTATACCAGTAATAAATATAATGATTTCCTGTACCTAATACAGCTGGTTTTAACAAGCTTCCGGAAATTATATCTGTTTCAGCTTTTGAGTATGTCCACCAGTTTATACCATTACCAGGCGAGCTTTTAACCTGGCTTAGATCATAATCTGAGCCATTAACACATTGGGCTGGAATAGTGCCTGCTTTTACTACAGGTTTCGGGTTTATTTTTAATATTATAGTATCAACATCCTGACAAAATAAGCTGTTTAAATTTTGTGTTACGGTAACTTTATATTTTACTATACTCTGGTTTGTGCCATTTGCCTTCAGCTTATAATATTGTTGTGTGGAAACCGGAGGTAAACCCAAAGTTATGTAACGTATATCTTCCCACTTCCAGTTAGCGCCAGCATTTGAAACGCCTCCAGCCAGCATTACAGAATCCTGATTGCAAGTAAACACAGTTTTCTTTTCCACGCCTATTGTTGGGTTAAATTTTAGGTTTATAGTATCAGCACCGGTACAACCAATGCTGTCTGTTACTAGTATCCAATAGCTTCCAGAATCTTTTACCATTAACTTAGAGGATGTGCTAAGCAGCGTGCTGCCTCCGTTTGTGTTTTTTACAAACCATTGCAAGCTTTTTACTTTGGTCGAAGTATCTAAGTTGCTCAGTGTTATAAATTTACCATTTATGCTGCACTCGCGCTTATCTGGCCCAAGGTTTGGTTTTGGCGGTTTTTGTGCATAGATACGAATAGTATCTGTATCGAAGCAATTAGAGTCCACTACCTGAACCCAGATTACTGTATCCTGAGTAATTCTTATATTCTTATTTATATTGTTTGTAACCCAGTTGCCGTAATTGGTTGACCACATATATTTTTTACCGCCAGTGCCGTTATGTGCTTTTGCAGTAACATCCATAATGGTATTTATACAAACAGTTGTATCTTCAGGCAATTCCACCCATAAAAATGAATCCGGAACAGATAAAGAATCGGTATAAACCGTTTTGCAACCGTTAACGGAAGTAACAGTAAGTGAAAAATTATACTTGCCCGGTTTAGGATTGAAGTTTACAGGATTGCCTTCTTTTCTGTATTTTATTTTACCATCTTTCGAACTGCCCTGCCATTCGTATCTGGATATCCCGGTAATTTTTCCGGGAGTAGATTTAAATGTTTTACCACATTTACTATTTGTAATACTGTAGCTGGCCTCAGGTGCAGCATTTACTTTAACATAAAATATTTTATCTGTAATGCCGGTTACTGGCGCGTTGTTGTCCTTGGCTGTTAAGGTAAAGCTATAAGGAGATGACTTTACATCCGCCTGCCTTGGTGTCCAGCACAAAGTAGCTTTGGGAAATTGTTTACCTGTTTCTATCTGGAACGTTGCTCCCGGGAAAACCTTGCTTATATTCGAGGAAAGCGTAACCGTATCGGTTAAAGTATCTTTATCGTAAGAATAAAAAGTAAAACATTGTGGCTGGTTGGCGCAAAAGCTCATCGTATTAACACCATACAATTCCGGCAAACGATTAGAATCGCAATCCATAACTGCCAACTCGTAATCGCGCATAATACTGCCGATTTTCTGGTAGCTGCCATTTTTATCTTTGGCCCATTGAGTAACTTTTACGGCTATTATAGCATCTTCCTTTTTTGCCGGTTCAAAATGAACCATTCCCGTTTCTGCATCGAAATTAAAACCTGTACACGGATCGTTAAATTGTTTTGTAGAGAGCGAAAGCGGTTTTAATGAATCGTAACCTGTTGGGTAAGCATATAAAGTATCTTTTGCTGTGCGTGCTTTTACAAGGCTGTAGCTTAGCGAATCTGCCTCATTACTGTTTGCCCCGAAAGACCATGAAGTACATTTATCAAGACAGCCAATAAAAGGTGGCGGCGAAGTATAAAAAGGCGAATTGTGATAACCACTGTTGTGTTGGTAAATGCATTTATTCAGCGTAGCAGCTACATAAATGGGTTTGTTGTTTATTTTACGGTTGCTGCCTTGCCAGCCTATGGTGAAATTGCAATCGGTAATATTTTTAAGATTTACTACTGCTGTATAGGAATACTGCTGCACTCCGAAACCTAAAGAACAATTGCTGCTATTACATGGCGTACATGTATTTTTATTTACCGGCGTAATATCTATACCGCCGGATGATGCGCTTGTTAGATTTACACTAAACGAAGCACTTTTTTCCGGCATAACTACAAGCTTACCAGGATTAAATTTCTTGGCTGTGGAATCACAGTATAAATAGGTAGTAAGGTTTACCAGGAAACTATCGCCGCCATAATATTGGTAAGTTATTTCTGCACCAAGTATTTTTTGGGCTTTGCTTATATGGGGAGCCAGAAAAAAGACAATAATAAGGAGGAAAAATTTCTGACAAGTGCGATTTAGATAAAGCATTACGGTTCTTGTTAAGATACAAATATACGCTTTAGCTTTATTAAAACTATTTTAATTTACTGGTAATAAGACAAAAATGCTTCGGGCGTAACCACCCGAAGCATTTTTCTGCATGTTGTTGTATGCAGATTTCTACCGGTTAATGATGAGCTTTTGCTGGTAAAGCTGGTTGCCCGATGCAATGCGAACAAAATAAACACCGGCAGGCAAATGTGCCACATTTATTTCTGCTTTTGCGCTTCCATTGGCTTTTACATTTGCAACTACTTCGCCCAAAACATTTATAATAGCAATGTCATTTATTTTTTGTCCCGATGCATCAACCGTAACCATATTATTTGCAGGATTTGGATAAATGTTGATTTTCGCTTTTTGCGCTGAAACTTCTTTCACCCCTACAACATCTTTCTGCGTACGGTAAACTTTTACAGCTTCATTTGAAGTAAACATCGGAATTTCCTCACCATTCATCTTTATTACCTTGCTGTTGAGTATTTCTAACGATATGTTTGCGCCGGTAGAAGGATAGTTAAAGGTGCTGTCCTTTAAAATGAATTCAATTTCTGCTACTTTGCCATAACCTATTTTGCTGGTTTGTTTATCAGTTCGGGCAATAGCGCCCTCTGCTGTGGCTTTATCGTTGAACTGGCGGTAGAGCTGCAAATTATCACCTGCGCCACAAAGCAAATCGCAATTCCAGTTGAACTTAAAGCTGTTCGGCTGCATATATGGATTAGCGAATAAATACTTCAAACCTAAACCATATGCATCACTAACAGGTTTGTTCGGATCGCCTAAATACAGTACAGCTTTTACTGTATCGCCGGCCAGGTAATATTTTTTATCGTACTGGAAGCTGAGCGGCGGATCGTTAGGATTTCCAGCCAATTGTGGTTCTTCATTTTTAAGATGTGTTTTGCCATAGTTTTTTGATACTGCAAAAGTGTCATTTGCATCAATTACGCTATCGCCATTTGTATCTAAATGTTTATAGTTTAAGCCTGAAGATAATGTTTGGCTCCAGTTTTTGGAAGCTTGCGGAAACCAGTCTGTAGAAGCGTTTATTCTTGGTGAGCCTGTTGATGAATACCCTAAAGCGATATCTAAAATATCTAAATAGTCTACTGTTTTATCAAGATTTGCATCGCCCGGCCAAACACAGGTTGAATCTACCTGTATAAATATTGTATCTGTTCCGCCGCAGCTATCATTTGTAGAAGGAACGGTATACCATATTTTATGAATACCTACACCTGCTTTATTTGGAGAAAAGTGATAATTTCCAGCATTATCTTTTGTTATTAGGCCAGATGAAGCTGTATTCCAGATGCCATTTTTATGTGAATTGCCCAAAGCTAAATCTGTTGTTTCTATACACTGAATATCATATTTGCCTGGATATACATCTGCATAAGGCAATACATTGATAATAACTGTATCTATTTCTGTACAACTATCTTGTATGCTAGCTGTATACCATAACTTATGCTTCCCGGCACCTGCTTTATTTGGCGAAAAATAATATGCTCCGGAAGAATCTTTGGAGATCAATCCTGTAGAATTGGTACCCCAGATTCCATCTTTATGTGAGCCATTAAGTCTTACCTCATTAACTTCTATACATTGTGCTGCGTAGTTACCTCCATTTACTTTTGCAACTGGTAATACTTTTATAAGTACAGTATCTGAATTAAAGCATCCATGCGTTAGATCATTATAGCTGTAAACGAGCTTAAAATTACCTATGCCTGAAAGCAACGGATCGAAATAAGATTCTGAACTTGTTATGATAAGCCCTTTCGCTGATGCATCTGCCATAGACCATCTTCCATCAGAAGTGTACTTACCATTTGCATAGGAATAAAGCATTCCTTGTAGCTTAATTTTTTCCTGCTTTGCACAAATAACAGTATCACGCCCGGCAATAGCTCTGGGAACATCGTGTACCTGAATTGCAAAAGTTTTTTGTGAGCGAATAGCCGGATAATTATCATCGGCTGCAACCATAGTGAAAAAATATGGTAACTGACGGGCGGGTGAAAATACTTGCTGCGTTTTGAAGCAAAGCTTCCCTTCGGTATAGTTATTAACTTTTCTGGTTGTTAAGCTGGCGTCAAGTAGATGAAAATTAGAAATATAATAATGTTGTACATAACCGCCATAAGTTGAATCATCATCATAAGCGTTCACTGTGAAACACACGTTTTCCCCAAAACATGCATCAATTGTTGTTGCAGATGTTCCGTTTATGCCAGAAATTCTAGGTACATCTAGATTACTGCAACCATATGAGAAAATTTCCACATCACTCATAACTGAACTTGCTACCTTGTAAATTCCATTTGTGTCTTTAGACCAAAGCATTGTCTTAACCGCTACAACAGCTCTTTCCTGTTTATTAGGTGTATAGGTAATTAGACCTGTTAGCGGATTTAGATTAAAGCCACTGCAAGTACCATTAGATACAACAGACATTGGTTTAGATGAATCGTACCCGGAAGCATAATTATACACACTATCATAATCTAAGCGTGCGTTAACCAGTGTATAGCTTATGGAATCGTTATAGCGAAGGCTTCCCATATGATCGGTGCCCATAGAAAAAGTATTGCATTTGCCTATGCAATGGGATGTATTAAAAACATTTGGAGGCGCAGGGGAGAATCTGGAATAATTACTTTTGAATAAGCATTTATCCAATGTTGCTTCTATATACAATCCTTTACCATTGATATCTCTGCCTTTTGCTTTCCAACCGAAAGTATATTTACAATCGGTATAATTTTTTAAGTTTACATTCGCGGTAAATTGATAATTTGAAATTGTACCTCCGTAATTGCCTCCACTTTCATATTTTAAATTTACCGTAAATGGTTTACTGTTTTCCGGAGTAATTGTTATCGGAAGTAGCGAATATGTATTTGTAGGTGCTGAAAAGGAGACAGTTATTTTTACACTGTCTCCCATATAATAGAAATATTGAATATTAGCAGAACGAACGGTTTGTGCGTTCAAAATACCTGGAGTAGCCAAAAATAGTATCGCAAAAAATATCTTGACGCAATTTAAACAGAGGTTGTGCATTATAATGTATTTGATAAATACAAATTTACTAAATTATTCTCAATTAAAAAATCTTATACAACAACTTTGCAACCGTATCTACATATTCCAACTCAATATCCTTAAACTTCCTGGTAATTGATTTTTCATTATAAGATGATAGATAAAACTTCCTGAAACCTAATTTCTCCGCTTCGCTGATACGCTTTTCTATCTGGTTCACAGGACGAATTTCTCCACTTAAACCTACTTCGCCCGCAAAGCAAGCATTTAATGGAATGGCAATATCATTGTAAGAAGAAGCCATCGCTGTAATTACAGAAAGGTCAATAGCAGGATCTTCCACTTTTAATCCACCAGCGATATTCAGGAAAACATCGTAAATATTCATTCGCAAGCCGCAACGTTTTTCCAGAACTGCCAGCAACATGCTCATTCTTTTACTATCAAAACCTGTAGTAGTTCGTTGCGGCGTGCTGTATGGACTTGGACTTACCAAAGCCTGTATTTCAACCAGCATCGGCCTGATTCCTTCCAAAGTTGCCGCAATAGAAACGCCGCTTAAAGCTTCACTTCTGGTTGTAAGAAGTATTTCTGAGGGATTTTCAATAGTTCGCAAACCTTTATCGCCCATTTCGTAAATACCAATTTCAGCAACAGAGCCGAAACGGTTTTTCATAGTCCGCAAAATGCGGTAATTGTAATGCCTGTCGCCTTCGAAATACAGAACCGCATCAACCATGTGTTCAAGCAATTTCGGGCCGGCAATGTAACCGTCTTTTGTTATGTGGCCAATAAGGAAAATAGCAGCATTAGTTTTTTTGGCAAGCCTGATAAGCTCCGATGTACATTCACGGATTTGCGGAACACTTCCCGGCGCGGCATCCACCATCTGGCTGCTAACCGTTTGTATAGAATCTACAATGATAATTTCCGGCTCTGTCTTTTTCACTGTAGCGACAATATGTTCCAAACCACTTTCTGCTGTAAGGAAACAGTTTGCATTTGTCATTCCTAAACGGCTCGCACGCAAACGGATCTGGTTTAAACTCTCTTCACCGGAAACATATAAAATACGATTATTCTGGTTTTGCAGCGCTAATTGCAATAAAATTGTTGATTTACCAATGCCCGGTTCACCACCCAATAATATTACAGAACCCGGTACAATTCCTCCACCCAAAACTCTGTTCAATTCAGAATCTACAGTTGGAAATCTTTCCAGTTCCTCGACGTTGACATTATCTAAAGTTACAATTTCATTATCGCTCGGTGCAATCAGGCTTTTCGGTTTACTCTTGCTTTGCTCAACAATTACTTCTTCTATATAGGAATTCCATGCGCCACAGCTTGGGCATTTTCCTTTCCATTGTACCGAGGTTGCGCCACATTGCTGGCACACATACATTAACTTCTGTTTCAATATATTATAATTGAAAAATTGTAAGATTAAAAAATTAACTTTTTCATCTCAATTTATTAACAAAAATACGCTTTGCTTCAATCCAAAATGGCTTTTTATTTGAAGCATTTTTCAGTAGTTTGATATATGGGTTTGAGTTTCAAATGTTCAGGATTCCCGCCTGCGCGGGAATGACGTAAGTTGTCAGAAAACTCTGAATGTTCTGATTAGCGCCTCGTCCTTAACCGTCATTCCGGGCTTGACCTGGAATCCCCAACATCATTGCGCAATTCAGACTAAAACAAAAACAAAAATGCTTCGAGCAAACCCGAAGCATTTTTTAATAAAGCTATATATGGAAATCTTAAAAATTGATCATTGATAATTGGTGACTGATCATTGAAAAAGATTACATATTGTTAATTATATCATCAGCAAACTCAGATGTTTTGCGGAGGGTTGCGTTCTCCATTAATCGGTGGAAATCGTAAGTTACAGTTTTATCTGCGATGGCTTTTTCGAGGCCTTTGTAGATAAGATCTGCAGCTTCTTTCCAGCCCATGTATTCCAGCATCATTGTTCCAGATAAAACTACAGAACCAGGATTTACTTTGTCCTGGCCTGCATATTTTGGTGCAGTACCATGAGTTGCTTCGAAGATTGCATGTCCGGTGATGTAGTTGATGTTCGCGCCTGGTGCAATACCAATACCGCCAACCTGTGCCGCAAGAGCATCGCTCAGGTAATCGCCGTTCAGGTTCAGGGTTGCAATTACATCGAAATCTTCAGGACGGGTAAGAACCTGCTGCAAGGTAATATCGGCAATAGCATCTTTAATAATAATTCCTGCGCCCGGCATTCCCTGCGGAATTTCGCACCAAGGCCCGCCATCAATTTCTACCGCGCCAAACATTTCTTTCGCCACTTTGTAACCCCAGTCACGGAACGCACCTTCAGTGAATTTCATGATGTTGCCTTTATGTACGATGGTTACGCTTTTGCGCTTGTGTTTGATAGCATAAGAAATTGCAGAATGTACGATACGCTCTGTGCCTAAGTAACTTACAGGTTTAATACCGATACCAACCTGTACATCAACTTCTTTATGCGGCGCCCCAACAGACTCTAATTGTTTCTGCCATTCCTGCGCTTTTTCTTTCGTGCCGAAACGGATTTTTTCGAATCCTTTTGCATGCTCTTTCGCAAGGAAATTGAGTACTTTTTGTGATTCCGGCGAACCGGCTGTATATTCTATACCTGCGTAAATATCTTCTGTATTTTCGCGGAAAATAACCATGTCAACCAAATCAGGGCGCTTTGCAGGTGAAGGAACGCCTTCGAACCAACGCACAGGGCGCAGACAAACGTAAAGATCCAGGATCTGGCGCAAAGCCACGTTCAGGGAACGGATACCGCCGCCAACAGGTGTAGTTAAAGGGCCTTTTATACCAACCAGATATTCGTTGAAAGCATCCAGCGTTTCATCAGGAAGCCAGTTGCCGGTTTGGTTGTATGATTTCTCGCCCGCCAGAACCTCTTTCCACATGATCTTTTTCTCGCCATTGTACGCTTTTTCTACCGCCGCATCAATCACGCGAACACTTGCCGCCCAGATATCCGGACCGGTTCCATCGCCCTCGATAAAAGGAATAACAGGTTGGTTTGGAACGGTTAACTTACCGTTTGCTATGGTTATTTTTTCGCCTTGCATTAAATTTTATTTGTTGATTGTGATTTACTTCGGCAAAGATAATTCTTTAAGTTATGAGTTACCTATATGAGTTATGATTTTTTGGAAATGTTGAATGCTGAATTTTGAATGTTGAATTGGCTGAAGCGCGTTTTGTAGAGACGCAATGCCTGGCGTCTCACCGAGACGAAAGCATTTTTTGAGGAAATGATATATGGAAGTTATAATTTACTTGGAATTTAGCCGTAAATTTAATACATGAAGCAATTTGCTATATTTCTTCTTTCAATAATTCTGTTTTCTTGTAACGAGAAAAAGCCACAACATGCAAATGCGGATATTTCTGACTCAACTAGGAAGGAAACTTATATTGAAAGATATATTAGAGAAGAAATCGTTGAAAGATGGGAAAAAGAACATCCCAGATTGCCAAAAGACACAGCTTATGTAGTTCACGATTCAATTTTGATAGATAAATTAAACTGCGTTTTATATAATATAAGACATGAAGTTACCGATGGTGGAAATTATTACGTTTTAAGAGAGAAAGAAACCAATATTTTTTATCCATTTAGTTTTGTAGATTATACAAGCATGGCTAATTTGTCAATAGATGATGCTTATAAAATATGGAATTATAAAAATCATAAAAATGAATATGTTTTTATTGAGCCATACTCATTTGAATTGAAAGGTTTAGAAGTATTTCTAAATCAATATGTGAGTCGAAAGCATAACTTAAAAACAGATGAAATTGACCTGATATTTGAGGATTTTCTTCAATTAAAAAAGATTCAAACTTCTAATGAAATTGATAGCCTGATTACGCAAACAGAAAATAATTATATGTTCCATGGTTATAAGTCGAAATTTAAAGCTGAATTGCAAAAATCTTTAATCGACGGATTAAAATATCCTGACAAGCTTGCAATGTATGCCATTCGTGAAGGAATATTATGTGTTAATATTTTCCCGATGGGGCATTATTACAGCATTCGGATTTTCAGAATTCAATAATTATTACTATATCATCCACCCCAGCCCTTTCGACAATTCAAGCACAGCCGGATTCAGCTCAACCATTCAGTGGAATTTATCGGTTTCTGAAACAGTATACTTATACATTTCAATATTCATACTTCTCTTTCCACCTTACACTCAAAAACCTCCTCATTTCATTCTCACGCGCATTATCACCAGGTTCATAAATCTTCTTACCTTTCAATTTCTCCGGCATAAATTCCAAGTCCACAAAATTGTTTTCGTAAGAATGGGCGTAGGCGTAATCTTTACCGTAATCCATGTTTTTCATGAGCTTGGTTGGGGCGTTGCGAAGATGAAGCGGAACAGGAAGATCGCCTGTTTTGCGGACTAAATCCTGCGCTTCATTAATAGCCATATAACTCGCATTACTTTTAGCGGATGAAGCTAAATAAACTGCTGTTTGTGAAAGAATTATGCGAGATTCCGGCCAGCCGATCATTTGTACTGCCTGGAAAGCGGAAGTTGCCAGTAATAAAGCATTCGGGTTGGCATTGCCAATGTCTTCAGAAGCGAGAATAAGCATTCTGCGGGCAATGAATTTCGGATCTTCGCCGCCTTCTATCATACGCGCCATCCAGTAAACCGCCGCGTTGGGATCGCTGCCGCGCATGCTTTTTATGAAGGCCGAAATAATATCGTAATGCTGCTCGCCACCTTTATCGTACAGCGCCGCTTTTTTCTGCAGAACATTGGTTACAGCCTGGTTGGTGATATGAATTTCTTTTTCTTTCGGAAACTGGCTCACAACCAACTCCAAAGCATTCAGCAATTTACGCGCATCGCCGCCGGAGAAATCGAACAAAGCCTGCGTTTCGTCCAGAAGTATTTTTTTCTCTTTTAATATATGGTCGTTCTCAATGGCGTGATTCACAATTTGCAGCAGCTGTTCTTCGTTAAGCGTTTTCAGCACGTAAACCTGGCAGCGGCTCAGCAAAGCCGATATCACTTCGAAACTCGGATTCTCGGTTGTGGCGCCAATGAGTGTAACAATTCCCTGCTCCACCGCGCCGAGCAAAGCATCCTGCTGCGCCTTGTTAAAACGGTGAATCTCATCTATAAACAATATACTTTTTCCGCTTTGCTCCGCAGATTCTATAATGGCGCGCACCTCTTTTATACCGGAAGAAATAGCGCTGAGCGAATAAAACTGGTAGCCTTGCGTTTGCGCAATCAGGTTCGCCAAAGTGGTTTTCCCCACGCCGGGCGGGCCCCAGAAAATCATACTCGGCAAATGAGCGCTCTGCATGGCGCGGCGCAAAACTGCATTCTCACTTAGCAAATGCTCCTGCCCTACATATTCATCCAGCGTTTTCGGTCGCATGCGCTCGGCAAGCGGCTTGGTTTTCGGTTCAAACATATCTGTATAAAAGCGTTTGCAAGATAAGGTTTGAAAATTTAATTAGCCAATATGCCGATTCGCCAATATGCCGATTAATTTTTATGAGTTGGAAATGATTAAATTGCGAGTATGAAAAATATTTGCGTTGAAGATTAGTTAAATATTTATGAAGTGGATTTTGCTGTTTCTTCTTTTTTTAATTCCTTTTTGTTTTGCATGTAAGAACGACAATAATGTAAAACGAGAATTACAAATTAGTGATTCCGGTATTTACTATTTTGATTCGCTTGTGAAATTTGGAGAATCTAAAGGAATGTTGATGCCTGAAATACTAAAAAGAATTAACTCATTTGAAGGAAACTCATTTGCAAAGGACATAAAATTCAATATTGAATTGAATTTAAAAAATGGCATTTATCCTTATGATATTTCGAAATTTGGTTTTGGTAAAAAAATCAATGAAAATCCTTTAGATAGTTATCTAAACTCAAAGCATGATATTATTTATCGGCTAATAATAACTAAACCGAGTTTTGTCAGCAGAACAAATCATATATTCAGAATTGAGTATCATTATGATACTATAAGTAGAACCAAAAGTTATTCTATGATTGTGAAGACATGCGATACACACATTCCAGATTCTCTAATAAAAGTAGAAAAAATAAATATTTCAGAAAATCACTGGAAAACATTTTCATCAAAATTAGAATATGCAGATTTCTGGGTTCTAGGTTCTGATGATATTTCTGGGTTTGATGGAACAGTTTGGCACTTATCAGGACTAAAATATTTATACGGTAATTCTAGTAATAGAAACTTTCGCACTGTAATTAGATGGACTCCTCAAAAAACTGCTTTTAGAGATGCTGCGAGCTATCTTATTGATTTATATGATAAGAAACTAACACAAAAATATATAACACATTAAATTAAAGCATTTTCCAGAAAAACCATATATGGAACAATGCAGCGCACATTTTCGTATTTTTGAATAAAGATTTGCAGCGATGGAAATTAAACTGAATCTGAATTATAAACAGCTCCTGGAACTGGTTTTGCAATTGCCTAAGAAAGAAAAAGAAAAGCTTGTGTCCGAGATTCAGTCCGAAATGGCGGAGAAAAAACCTTCCGAGAAAAATAAATGGCAAAAAATTATTCTCGAAGCACCAACCTGGAGCGAGGAACAGTTTAAAAGTTATCAGTCGGCTCGGGAACACATTAATAATTCCATCTAATTCAACGGATTGAAATCCGTTTCTACAAAATTGGCCGTCCCTACAGGACTAAAATCCGGAGCGCTGAAACAAGTCCTGTAAGGACGATAAATATAATAGGGATGGAATTCATTCCGTCCGCATTTTTGATGTCTTGATGTCTTAGCAGAGTCTCTCGCAGAGGACGCTGCGCATTCAGCGCTCCGATTGCGCAGAGTCCCTTTCAGGAGACTCAGTTGGGACGAGCAGCAAGTAAGTTCAAATCAATCCAAATTCAAAGCATTTTTCAGCAAAACCAAATATGGAAATTGTTTCAAATCAGCCATGAAAATGCTGCATTCATCGAGGTTTTGAGCGGCTGTTTTCATTCGTAATTCGTAATTTTTAATTTTTAATTGAAGCGTAACGCTTGTATCTTTGCAGCAAAGTTTTTAATCCCGACCAGTCGGGGCATTTTTTCGATTTAGTATATATGGGAAGAGCATTTGAATATAGAAAAGCCCGCAAAATGAAGCGCTGGGATGCCATGGCAAAAGCATTCACCCGCTGGGGACGTGAAATTGCCATCGCTGTAAAACAGGGCGGCCCGGACCCGGAAACCAATCCGCGTTTACGTGCTGCCATCGCCAATGCCAAAGGTGTAAACATGCCGAAGGAAAAGGTTGAGAACGCCATCAAAAAAGCATCTAACAAGGACGAAAAAGATTTCGAAGAGATTGTATATGAAGGCTATGGACCGCACGGCGTAGCAGTAGTTGTGGAAACCGCGACAGATAATCCAACGCGAACCGTTGCCAATGTTCGCCTGCATTTTAACCGCACCGGCGGCGCTTTGGGCACGAAAGGCTCGCTCGATTTTATTTTCACGCGCAAAGGTGTTTTCCGTATTCCTGCCGAAGGACAAAACCTGGAAGACCTTGAGCTGGAACTGATTGATTATGGTGCGGATGAGATTTACGAAGAAGAAGGTGAGATCCTAGTATATACTTCTTTCACCGATTTCGCCGGCATGCAGAAAGCTTTGGAAGAAAAAGGAATTCCCGTTACTTCTGCCGAATTACAGCGCATCCCGAACAGCCATTCAGAACTCAGCGATGAGCAGGTTGAAGATGTTATTAAACTGATTGACAGGCTCGAGGAAGATGATGATGTTCAGGCGGTTTATCATAACATGAAGGAGTAGGATGTGTAGGGGCGTATCGCATATGCCCGCACATACACTTTTACGCTATAATAATCTTTATTGCGCTTCGTAAGTTTTCTCTTTTACTTTTGTCTTAACACAAAAGTAACAAAAAGTCAAGGCTTTCGATAAAATGCGCTATCGCGAAGTGCCATGAAGCTAAACAAAACCAAATCTCGCGTGAAGATTAGCCCTAAATAAGTCATTTCATCTATTGCTCGGGCATGGTTTTGTTTGCCTGCGGCCGCGTCATACCACTTCGCTCAAGTCTCATTTTCTCTGATGCCGGTCCTTCGCTTCTCAGTCAGTTTATCATTAATATTTTGTCTTTATCAAAGCATTTATTATTAAAGTGAGAAATACAAAACATTATACATTAAAATTAAAAGCAAATGCATTAATTCATTGGCTTTTGGGACCGGCCTTAAAGATTTTGCGTTAAGAAAATCAGCTAAAAGCATAATGATTTTCCTGAGTTGAAACGCTAAATGTGAAATTCAGCTGAACGAACATACACAGCAACAGGCGAGCCAACACAAAACTAACAACATATACAAAACAAACCGGCGGCTCCTGTTGCGGGTGAAATAATGCTTTTAGCTGATTTTTAGCAAAATTTTTACAGCCTTGATTTTTTGCTTCTTTTGTTTCAAGACAAAAGAAGAAGCCCGCCCGGCTTCAGAGGGCAAAAAATAACATTGAAAAGCCAAACAAAGTCATATAGATAAACACCTTCAAAACGCCATATATTAAATCCCCAAAAAATGCTTTAAATTAATTGGCTAAACAGCCAATTCACTGCTTATTTCCCCCTAATTTTGCATTTTGAAAATTTCCATTCGCATGACCAAAAAATATCTCTGCTATGCTGCCT
>DAIUCM010000093.1:0-15864 GCA_036846145.1 Bacteroidota bacterium | reverse complement strand
CCATACATATATACAAAAGCCAAAAAATGCTTTAATTTTACAATTTCTTAAATCTTCCAATTTTTATTATTAATTTTATGAAAGCATACTTATTTCCGGGGCAAGGTTCCCAATTCCCAGGCATGGCGAAAGATCTTTACGATAATAATTCCGCCGCGAGAGAAGTTTTAGACAAAGCAAACGATATTTTAGGTTTCCGCATAACCGATACCATGTTCAACGGTACTGAAGAAGACCTGAAACAGACAAATATCACACAACCAGCCATATATTTACATTCCATTGCGCTGGTAAAAGCCGTTGGCGATGCGTTTCAGCCGAGTATGGTTGCAGGACATTCTTTAGGCGAATTTTCGGCGCTGGCAGCCGCAGGTGTTTTAAGCTGGGAAGATGCGCTGAGAATGGTTTCCATCCGTGCGAACGCCATGCAAAAGGCCTGTGAACTGAAACCATCTACCATGGCAGCAATATTAGGTTTGCCAGATGATGTAGTAGATAACGTTTGCAAAGCTTTGGATGAACTGGTAGTTGCCGCTAACTTCAATTCTCCGGGGCAGGTTGTAATTTCCGGCACTATTGAAGGTGTAAACAAAGCCTGCGAAGTTTTAAAAGCGGAAGGCGCGAAACGTGCGATTGTTTTACAAGTTGGCGGCGCTTTCCATTCGCCATTAATGGAGCCTGCAAAAGATGAACTGGCACAAGCCATCAATGAAGCAAAATTCAACAGCCCGATTTGTCCTATTTACCAGAATGTAACAGGAATGGCAGTGAAAGATCCGGAAGACATCAAGCAAAACCTTATTGCACAGTTAACCGCTCCTGTTCGCTGGACTTCAACCATAAATAATATGTTTATAGATGGCGCTATTACTTTTGTAGAAGCTGGCCCCGGAAAAGTTCTATCGGGTTTGACCAAGAAAATTGTGAAAGAAGCCGTTGTTGAAAGTCTGGAATTATCTGCAGAGAAAGCGTAAAGCATTTTTCAGCAAAATCATATATGCAGCCGGGCGAAATTCTCCGGCTGTTTTTTTGTTATGATTATCTAAAATTAGCTCACATGAAATTACTGGTTTTCCTTCCCCTAATGTTAATTTCTACTTGTATATCTGCGCAAACGAAGCAGTTTTCTTACGAAGATACATTGGTGTTTTACCAATATGTAGGTGGGAAACCGCATATGGGCCGGGTACAGGCAGAGATAGAAATTGCTAAAAAATGGGGCTTTAAAATTGAAAATTTCTTTGGCGATTGCGGCGGAACTTTCGATTATAAAGACGAGGAATTCAGGATAATAAATCAAAAATCGGATCCATTTTTCATAAAAAAATATGGCGAAAACTGGTGGAAGCGTTTTGAAAAAGAAGTGGAAAGTTTGCTAAAAGAAAAGTGATGGAATTTCTGCTACGAATAAAAAGCGAAAGCATTTGCCGGTAAATCCATATATGAATTTTCCGGAAAATGCTTTCAATTTAAATCCAGGCATAAAACTATAGCCTGTTTTATTCATACATTCTTACATTCTTCCATTTATCAGTGCGTCGCGGCATTCGTAATTCGTAATTGTTAATTGGTAATTGAATCAGGCCAGTTGTTTTCTGTTTTTTGCTTCCTGGCTGGTTTCCCAATCTTCAAAGTGCTGAATTTCATCTCTCACCGAACCAATCACCCAGGCAAGTACAGCAGCATCATCCATCAGGCCTAAAACCGGAATAAAATCGGGAATAAGGTCAGCTATAAACAAAAAGTACAGCATGGCGCCCATTACACGAACCAATGTAGTTGTTGGCAGATGTTTGTATTGTTTTTTCACCACGGCTATAATCATACGCGCCAGTACGGCAATTCCGTCTTTGAGATCGCCCAGCGCGCTTTTATCTATTTTTTTACTAACGTTGCCCAAAACCTGTACAACTTTTGCAGGATTATGCGCGTACTCCTTTGCCTGCTCCGAAATCTTGTGGAATATCGGCGAGCCCAGTATTTCATCTAAAGTAGCGCCGGTTTTTTTCTTATAAGTTTGATTTTTATTTGTCATAATTTTACGTTTTTGCGTTGTGCCTTGTTAAAGGTTTTAAATTTGAAATGTTTTTTGATTTAGTGGAACAATACTACAACTAAGAAGCCTTATGATTGGTTGTGTTTCACACAGGTTAAAGTATGAAAAATACACTTTGGGACGATTTTAAACTTTATGTGCTGCACAGCGGCAATGTGCAGTATAAGCTCATAGCCATAAATGTTGCGGTATTTATATTTTTTGCATTGCTATGGATGCTGCAAACGCTATTTGCGCTCAACTATCCTTTTTCAGAAACTGTAAAATATTACCTTAGCCTGCCTTCATCTTTTCCTGGCTTCGTGGTAAGGTTCTGGACATTTTTAACATACCAGTTTCTGCATGCAGGTTTTTTTCATCTGTTATTCAACATGCTAATTTTCCTGTTCGCTGGCCGTATTTTCCGCGAGTTCCTGGGCGATGCAAAGCTCCTGGCTACGTATATTATTGGCGGAGTTTGCGGTGGATTGATGTTTATACTTGCTATGCAGATCTTCCCGTTATTTCAGGATAAAACACCAGTGCTTGTGGGCGCTTCTGCCAGTGTTATGGCTGTGCTGGTTGCTATTGGTACGCTGCTGCCCAATTATACAATTCACCTTATGTTTCTTGGGCCGGTAAGGCTTATTTATATTGTGGCTTTTCTGGCACTGGTAGATATTCTCAGTTTAGCAGGAAGCAATGCAGGCGGCCATTTTGCGCATCTTGGTGGTGCATTGTGGGGTTTTGCATATATACGTGCGCTCAATAATGGTTCCGACCTGGCGAAATGGTTTACACAAAGTATTAGCTGGTCGGGAGATCAGTTTCGCCCGAAACAAAAAAGTAATGTAAGGGTAAAATATTATAATGAACGGGCAACAACTACACAGCCGCCCAAACGCAATAAAGTAAGCCAGGAAGAAGTTGATCTTATTTTAGATAAAATTGCCAGATCGGGTTACGACAGCCTGAGCCAGCACGAAAAAGATGTACTTTTCCGTGCCAGTAAAGAACATTAATACAGATGCTTTTCCGTAGAATTCTGTTCCTGCTTTTTACGCTGCTTTTCGGTGTTAATTTCCTGTGCCTGTTTGTTTCTGTTGTATCGCCATATATAAACCCAAAATACTTCTGGCCGCCGGCATTGTTCGGGCTGCTTTTTAAGGTTTTCCTAACATTACACCTTTTATGTACAGTGGTTTATGCCTTCATCCGCAATAAAAAATTCTTAGCTGCGTGTATCATTGGCCTTGTCATCAGCATTCCATCTGTTGCCAATAACTTTGCATTCCATGTGTTTAATACCGAGGCGTATAAACCAGAGGATAAATTGCGGCTTATGACGTATAACTGCACTTCCTTTGGCTGGTTTAAATCGCCCGATTATGATGCCATACTGCAGAATATTCGCACCGCCGATGCCGATGTACTTTGCCTGCAGGAGTATTATAAGCATACTACCAAGCATAAAAAAATACTTTCTTTTCTGCGCGATGAGCTGGGCTATAAACATTACTACGAGTACACTACCAACATTATACAGAAAAGTAAGAATCATGTAGGACAAGCTTATTTCTCCAAAATTCCATTACACAACTTCACTTCTATTCCATTCCAGGGTAAGTCTTCTAACGGTGCATCTTTTGTAGATATTTATTTGTCGGCCGATACCATACGGCTTGTTAATGTGCATTTTCAGTCGATAAGGCTTAGCGAAAAAGAGTACGACCTAACCCAGCTTAAACCATTGGATGATAAGCCGCAGGAAAAAAAAATACAATTATTTAAAAGCCTCGATAAATTACGTACCGCTTTCCGAAAACGTAGTTACCAGGTGAGCCTTGTTGATTCAGTAATTGAAAACTCGCCCTATAAAGTAATTATATGCGGCGATTTTAACGATACGCCAAACTCATACCTGTATAATAAGCTAAGCAGCTCGCTGAAAGATACATACCTGCGCACAAACAGTGGTGTTGGCGGTACATTTGCCGGTAAACTGCCCGGCTTACGTATAGATTATATACTTGCCGATCCGGATATTGATGTACAGAAAACATTTGTTCTAAAGCAAAAAGGCGGGCAGCATTATCCTTTAATTGCCGATTTCAATCTACAAAAGCCAAATTAAAAAATTGGAAGATTAAAAGATTAAGAAATAGCTGCGCTGCGCTGTTTTTATTTTCAGCCACGAAGCCACGAAGTATTTAACCGCTGATTTTAATGATTTATATGATTCCGTTGATTTTGTTTTTTGATTATTGAAGCATTTTTTGCCTAGTTGATATATGTGATTTAGTTGTAAAGCTGGCAGGTTGAAAGCTTGCTTCGCATCGCGGCACTCTTTGTTCTTTGTTCCTAGTTCTTCACTCTATAATTTCTTCGCATCGCGCATTCGTAATTCGTAATTGTTAATTCGTAATTGAATAAGGGTTGTTTCGCATCGCGGACTATTCTTTCATTCTTACATTCATTCAATCTTTCATTATTGTTCGTGCATTCGTAATTGCTAACGCCTTGCACAACTTTCCATAGTTTCTGTGGGTTGATATACTAAAATGTGCCTTTTTGGGTTTATCTTTGGCACACGAAGCATTTTTCAGCAAACCTATATATAGAAACAGAACTTAGTGCCGTTGTTTTTCAGAGTTATTGCAATATTCATTTTATTCATCTTCCTGCAGCCGTTTGGTGTTTCGGCCCAAAAGAGCGATGCATATATTACCGGAACGGTAAAAGATACTGCCGGTGAGCCGCTAAAAAATGTGCGCATAAAGTTTAAAGATGCTAAAGAAATATTTTCCACCAACGATGAAGGCAGTTTTTTTATAACTGTTAAGGAAGGCCGCAGCTATACGCTGGAGTTCAACTATTTCAGGCAGAAGCAGCAAGTTTTTAACACGCCAGTAATGCAGCCGGGCCAGCAATACGTTATAAATGTAGTTTTTAATACGGTACATGAAGCCGGGACCGTAACAATTCGCGAAAAGCCAAGAACCGGCGGTAAGCTTATGGAGCGCATTATACCTAAGCAGTTTGAGGCCATACCTAATGTTGGCGGCGGTTTCGAAACCGTTTTAAAAACACTTGCCGGCGTATCATCCAATAACGAACTTAGCTCACAATATTCTGTACGCGGCGGCAATTACGATGAAAACCTGGTGTATATAGATGATATTGAGATTTACCGTCCGCAGCTGGTACGCAGCGGGCAGCAGGAAGGCCTCAGCATTATACATTCAGATCTTGTAGAAGATGTACGTTTTTCTGCCGGTGGTTTCGAGGCGAGGTACGGCGATAAATTATCTTCTGTACTGGATATAAAATACCGCGAGCCGGATAGTTTTTCAGCACGCGCCTCGGTTAGCTTGCTGGGTGAATCGGGCTCAATTGAAGGCAGTACCAAAGACAAACGCTTTACTTACCTGGTTGGCGCCAGGCACAGGAGCAACCGCTATTTGCTTAATACGCTCGATGTACAGGGCGATTACCAGACCAATTTTATAGATGCGCAGAGCTATTTAACGTACCATGTTTCGCCAACTTTAAAGCTGGGCATGCTTACATATTTTGGCCGCAACAGTTATCTTTCCGTGCCGGAAACGCAGGAAACAACTTTTGGTACGGTTAGCGCGGTTATTCGTTTAAAGGTGTTTTTCGATGGGCGCGAACTACTTCAGCAGCAAACTTTTTTGAATGGCATAACCGCTTCATACACACCAACTAAAAAAGATCATTTCAAGCTCATAACATCTGTTTATAATTTAGATGAACAGGAGAATTTCGACATCATTGGCCAGTATTATTTACAGCAGCTGAACAGTAATTTAGGCTCGGAAGAGTTTGGCGATGTAAACTACACTTTTGGCGTTGGCGGCTACCTGAACCATGCGCGCAACAGGCTCAATACCATTATTTACAATACCGAGCTGAAAGGTGATCATACATATTCTAAATTGTTTGACCTGGACTGGGGATTGAAATACCAGCATGAAGATATACAGGATAGATTAAGCGAATACAGGTATATAGATTCGGCTGATTACAGCGTACCGCAGAATAACGATAGTATTCTGGATGTATATGAATACATTTATTCGCGCAATAACCAGCGCTGGAACCGTTATATGGGCTACGTGCAGAATACTTTTTCGCTGAACCCGGAGAAAAACATGTACCTTACTGTTGGCGTACGCGGAAATTACTGGGATTATAACCGGCAGTTTTTGCTTAGCCCGCGTGTACAATTCAGCTTTGAGCCAAACGCCGGCTTTAACCGCAATGTAATTATAAATGACCTGGGCGATTCGCTGATGCGTAAAGCCCTGCGTTTTAAATTTGCTGCGGGCGCTTATCATCAGCCGCCGTTTTACCGTGAGCTGAGGGGTTTAAACGGCACGCTGAATCCGCTTATCAGGGCGCAGAAATCTTACCATTTTGTTGTGGGCAACGATTATACTTTCCACATCTGGAAAAGGCCGTTCAAGCTCAGCAGCGAATTATATTATAAGCATCTTACCGATATTATACCTTACGAAATTGATAATGTACGAATAAGGTATTTTGCTGAAAATAACGCCATTGGCTACGCAACAGGCCTCGATATGCAGCTGAACGGCGAGTTTGTGAAAGATAATCCTTCTTACGTAAGCCTTAGCCTTATGAAAACCGCCGAAGATATTGCAGGCGATAAATACATCCGTACAAATCCGGAAACCGGCTTAAAGGAGCTTGTAGATGCCGGTTATATTCCCAGGCCCACCGACCAGCGTTTCAGGTTCTCGGTTTTCTTCCAGGATTTTCTACCCAAAAGGCCAAATTACAAAGTTCATTTAATGATGGTTTACGGCTCAAGGCTACCATTTGGCCCGCCAGATCATAACCGCTATAAAGATACTTTGCGCATTGCGGCTTACCGAAGGGTTGATATTGGTTTCTCGCGGCAGATTTATGACAGAGAAAAAGCGCGCAGGGCCGATGGCTTGCGCCGCCATTTCCAGTCGGTTTGGCTAAGCGCGGAAGTTTTCAACATGTTTGGCATACGCAATACGGTATCTTACCTTTGGGTTGATGATATTGATGGTAACGATTGGGCCATACCGCGTTATTTAACCAGCCGCCGCCTCAATATTCGCCTGGAAGTGAGGTTTTAGAAAGTTTTCTAAAGTAAAATTATTTATGTATTTCAAATTCCGCATATATAATGTTGCGGAAAAATGATTAAAGCACTAAATACCAATTAATTACGTAAATGTATTTATTGCGCTTATGAAAATATTGCGAGAATTATTGTTTAGAAACATTGCATACTACAAGTTGACATTTGTGCACTGTAACAGCCATAAGTTGTAAACGATAAGAAAAAACAGTTTATCAGTGATAAGTAACCAATTTTTAGAAAATGTTGCTCCGCAATTACTAAATCTTCAAATCTTCAAATTTTCAAATTAAATTTGGTTCTGGTGGCGGGTGTAAAATGCTATAAAGCTGTTTTTTGCTTTATAATTTACAACTCAATGTAGTTTAGTTTAGAAAATTCCTGCTTTCAACGTATTGAAATCCCGTTGCTACAATTTGGTCGTTCCTACGAAACTTAGTTCGAAGCGGTAATGACAATGCAAACCCTATATAGCATAAAACTAATTTATTAAAATCGTATAAGGCTTATGCGAAACGCCCAACAATCGCAACAAAAATCAACTACACCACAAAATACAGATACGCCGCTACAAACGGGATACAGAAAAGCAGCGAATCGAACCGATCTAAAATACCGCCATGGCCTGGCAAAATTGTACCGGAATCTTTTAGCTCCAAGCTTCTTTTGAGCATGCTTTGAATCAAGTCTCCCCACAATCCAAAAACTGCTATTACAAGCGCTAAACCAATCCAAACAGGAATAGAAAATATACCGAAGCTGTAATGCAATAAAACAGATATACCAATGGTGCCGATAATTCCGCCAATAAAGCCTTCCCATGTTTTTTTAGGTGAAACCGATGGAAAAAGTTTGTGCTTACCGAATGTTCTTCCGGCTAAATAAGCAAATGTATCGCTGCTCCAGATGAGAATAAAGCAGGAAATGGGAATGTAAGCGTTGTAGGTCTGATTATCTATATATGCAATGCTGGAAAAATAGCTTAAGCTTACTGGAATATACAAAAGGCCCGTAATACCAACTGCCGCCCGCTGAAATGGAGAATGCTGCTTATTGTATAATTCAACAATAAAAAGCGATAATAAAACAGGCGCAACCAATGTAGGCGTAGCCATAAAGTTTGATTCATGCTCCTCTAAATACATTGAAAAAATATAAATGGTAGCAATTCCTATGAGGAAAACCAATGTACCCAAGATTAAAACTACATTTTTATGCGGCGCGTATTCCTTAGCGCGGAACAGGTTGCAATATTCCCACAAACCCATAATATTTATGGCAAAAAGCAGCAGCAAAAAACTCCACTCGCTAAGTAAAGTTGCGCCTATTAAAATAATGACGAAAACGGCGCCGGTAAGTGTTCTTTGCCAGAAATTGCTCATAATTCAAACGATGAAATTAGTTGTTGCGCACGCTCCAGGTCTTCTGCATGTACATGAACTTCTACAATGCCAAAACCGTAGCTGCTGTCTTTTTTATTGAACACAACTGCGTGTATGCCTTCGCTTTGCAGATTGCCTGCTACAATTTCGGCTTCATATATGCTTTGCGTGGAAAATGCTTTGGCCCATTGAATATCGCCGGTTTCTATTTGCAGACTTTCAGCATCACCAGAATTTCTTCGCTTGCGCGAAACTTTATACAATTGATACAATAAGAATCCGCCGGCTAAAGCGCTTAAAATATAAATATAGAACGGATATTCTGCAATTGGCGCGTTTATATCGAATTCATTCAGCTTATCCTGGTTTAAATATGCTACAATAAGCGAAGTTAAATTATTGAGGAAATGTACAAAAATAGGAAGCTTCAGATCGCCGCTCCAAACCAGCAGATAACCCAACAGCATTCCTAAAAACATTCTTGGAAAAAATCCGAAAAACTGCATGTGAATGGCGCTGAAAAATATGGCTGAAAATATAACTGCTGCGTGTTTGTTCTGCCACCAGGTGTACATGGTTCGCTGTACAAAACCGCGGAAAAAAAACTCCTCGGCAAAGGCTGGCAAAACAGCCATCATAAATACATTTACCAAAAAAACAGACATATTTGGCATGTACAGAAAATGCTTCATAAGTTTCGCATTATTCTCTTCAGAAGCGCGCATCCAGTCTTCAACGCCCTGCAAAGCTGCCGGGAAATCCATTTTCTGGTTAAGCGTAATTACAAGTTCCAAAAGAGGCATGAAAGCGAAGAAGCTTAACAATGCCAGCACATACAAAAAGAAATGCGAACGCCCCGTAAAACCAGTAAATTTATACGGATTCACCTTGAAAAACATTACGGGCAAGAGCAGCGCCGGAATTAAAAATGTGCCAATTTGCGAAAATATCTGAATTATTTTCAGTCCGTTTATTGTTTGAGGACTAGATTCAACTGCATTCATGTTTGAGAAACTTTCGGCAGGCAAACCGGTAACAAAAGCAGCCAGGTAAAGCCCGATAAGTGTAGTTCCCAAAGCGAAAAGTATAACAATACCGAAGCTCATGGCGAGCTGCGACAGGATTTGGAGGGCAGAAGGCGTTTGATTCAGGTTTACAACCTTTCTCATGCGGAAGATGTAATTTTGTATATTCTTACAAAGATAGTGTGGTTAAAATTAGAAATATAGATTTAGGCGATTTTCCGCTGTTGCTTGCGCCGATGGAAGATGTGAGCGATCCGCCTTTCCGTGCGGTTTGCAAAGCCAATGGTGCGGATCTCATGTACACGGAATTTATAAGCAGCGAGGGATTGATACGCAGCGCCGCCAAAAGTGTACAGAAACTTGATATTTTCGAAGAAGAAAGGCCAATTGGCATTCAGATCTTCGGAAGTGATATTGAAAGCATGCGCCAGAGCGCTATTATCGCCACGCAGGTAAATCCGGATCTCATCGACATTAATTATGGTTGTCCGGTAAAAGCAGTTGCCTGTAAAGGCGCCGGTGCGGGAATATTGAAGGATATTCCCAAAATGGTTGCTATGACAAAAGCTATTGTAGATGCCACGCATTTGCCGGTAACCGTAAAAACACGCCTTGGCTGGGACGATTCTACCAAAAACATACTTGAAGTTGCCGAGCGCCTGCAGGATATTGGTATTGAAGCACTTAGCATACATGGCCGTACGCGTGTGCAAATGTACAAAGGCGAAGCGGACTGGACATTGATTGGCGAAGTAAAAAATAATCCGCGTATTAAAATTCCTATCTTCGGAAATGGCGATATTGATACACCGCAAAAAGCTTTGGAATACAAGAACCGATATGGCGTAGATGGTATTATGATTGGCCGCGCAGCCATTGGTTATCCCTGGATCTTCCGCGAGATAAAGCATTTCCTGGCAACTGGTGATATGCTGGCTCCGCCAACGGTAGAAGAACGCGTTGCGAACTGTAAAATGCACTTTACGGCAGGATTAAAATGGAAAAAAGAAATCCTTGCAATTTTAGAAATGCGCCGCCATTACAGCTCTTATTTCAAAGGCTTTCCCAACATAAAACCTTACCGCGAAAAATTGGTAACTACTTATGATATTGCCGAGATTTTGGCGATTTTAGATGAAATTCAGGATGTTTATACAAGAGAGCTGGAGATGGAACCGGTTGTGTAAATTTCCATATATGAAAGTATAAAAAAATGCTTCAGTGCGGTTAAACACTGAAGCATTTCTTTGATTCTTTAACTAAATAAGTCTTGACCTTATGGGCGTTTCATATAGTATTCGTCGACAAACCCATCTCCGTGTTCAATCCTTATAACCAATTCAGTTTTATTTAAAAGTTTAATTTTGAAAATGTCCGGCTCCTCGTTAAAACCATCTTCATAGAAAAGTATAGTTCCATTCGTTTCGTCGTGTGTATATTTTATTGTCAAATTTCCAGTTTCCGGGTTAAATATTGCCACAGTATTATTATTAAAAAACTCGAAAATTTTGCCATCCCCATTATCGTACCAACCTTCTTTTCCAGGCTCTTCAGTATATTCTTTGTAAACCAGCCATTTACCTAATATAGTGAATTTCGGTTTAAAGGTAGCATCAATTTGCTTTTCCAGTTTTATTCCTAAGGCATCATCTGTAAATTTTGCTTTGAAAGTAAAATCGGTTTCTTTAATAATTTTTTCGCTACTGGCTTTTATTGCAACATAGCCTTCATTTGTTGAATATATTAATTTTATTTCTGGGCTGGATACTTGTTCTAACATAATTTTTGTTCCTGGCAAATATATTTCCCTAAACCCTGATTTAGTACCAATTGGATTTGAGTACTGTGGTATTTTAGGCGTTTTCCATGGAAACCAGCTAATAATTTTATTTGAAAGATTTACCGAGGTATTATACCCATATGTTAGCCGTTTATTACCATTAAATATAAGTTTCAGAATGCTATTTTGAGATTTACTGTCTTCCTGATTTATTGTGCGGTAAACTCCTTTGAAATACACTTTTTCATCTGTTTCATTTCTTAAAATTAACTTAGTAGCACGTTTCTGGAAGGGCTCCACAATTTTATCGGCAACACCGGTTAAATTAGCAACATATTCAGCATCAGATTTAGCAGCTGCCAAATGCACTAAACCGGTAGTCAATAGACCCGCAGCAGCTAGTTTTTCAATTAGCGTTGGGCTTGGTATTATTGCAAAACCCCAGCCTGCAATAGTTGTAGGAACCCCGATTAAAAGATTTTTATCATAGCTTAGTGCTTTTTGAACCAAAACTTCACCTGGATCTGTTGCTGAGCTTTTTTTACCCAATATAAATTCGGATTTAACTGTATCAAGAATTAAGTCATCAGGATTTGGTGTGTTTGCACGGAGATAATAAGCCAGTTGTAATTTTTCTGTTTCGGTTAAGCTATTGATATTATCTTTAATTGTCTGATTAAGGTATTTTACCAATTCAATATCGTCTATCGATACAGTTGAAAACTTGTTTTGAGCATGCGCGTCCAGGTTTTTAATAGATTTTTCAATCTGCGAGGTAAAATTAGCTGTAACTTGTAGAGGATTAGTTATCAAACTATAATCTCTTATAGTAACATTTAGTGTTTTGGTGAAGCCGGCATCTGTATAATCTACCAATACTTTGCCCGAAGGTAAAACAGGCATTAAAAAACCTATTTTATTATCTCCGGCATCAAAAACGGTTACAGCTTGTCCGTTTACAGCAATTTTAGTATTTGAATTAATAATAGGAGCTTCGCTAGCCTGCGACAGTACAATCTGCCCAGGCTCTACATTATCTGTAAGCAGTGTTATTGTTTTTTCAGTTGGTTGGTGCTTTATATCTTCCGGCTTTTCCTTTTTACATGAGTTGCTTACGATTAAAAAGCTTACGAAGATAATGACGAAGAGTATGTTTTTAAACATATAAAATCTTATGGTATAAGTTTTTACAAAGAAACACATAATTAGTTAAAATAGCATACTTAAATAGGGTATTTTTAAAATATAAATTAAAAACATTTAAGGAATTCTAAATATGTTAGCCATAACCTAAAAGTAGAAAAACGCAGCGCCAATTGTAAGTTTAACTTCACAGCCGGCTTTAAATAAAAGAAAGAAATCCTTGCCATCTTAGAAATGCGCCGCCATTACAGTTCTTATTTCAAAGGTTTCCCCAACATAAAACCATACCGCGAAAAATTGGTAACCACTATGGACAAAGCCGAGATTCTGGACATACTTGACGAAATAGAGGAAGTTTATACCAGGGAATTTGCAATGCAGGAGTTCGTGTAAATAGCATATATGGTTGTATAAAAAAATGCTTCAGTGCGGTTATGCGCTGAAGCATTTTTTGTGAAATATTTTAACTACTACTTAAATTCAAAATAATTAAATGCCTCCGGACACATATTGCCACTGTTAGTTGAGATGGTACCATCGTAATAGAATAACATCCAGCCTGGTTTTATATTATTACCAGTGCCAATTTGCACTGCTGCAAACTTTCTTTTATCTATTATAAAGTCTTTACATTTTTGATATGTATGAGCTGATGATCCTGGAAAATAAAATTGCCCCGTTTCCCAAACACTACCATTAGATAATTTTATAGTGTAAGATTGATTGGTAAATTCAATTGTTTTCCATGTTGTTTCATTAGGTTTTTTAAAACTGTATGTTTTACCAACAATGGCTCTATATCCTGAATTATCTAAAGTTAATTTTACAGGAAAGTTTATTGTTTTGTTATTTGTTTTATCAGAAAGTTTAATATTATAAATGCCTACAAAAACATCTTCAGCCTTCCAGTTATCTGGAAATGCATGCCCTTCTAAGGCATGTCCGCCTGCCATCTTAACATATTGTCCCTTGTATTTTAATCTACAATACTCACTCATACCATTGGGTACTGTTAAATGATCGCCTGGTTTTAATGTTTTTATTGCTACAATAGCCGGATCACTATAATCTGGTCTGTATGTTGTAATCTCTAGTTCATAATCTCCCAAAGAACTAATTACCTCAGCGCCTACAGATTGAACAAACTTACCTTCATAATATACGCCAACTGCTGCTAATTGTGTACTCGCATCTGAATTTGTAAACTTAAGGCTGAAATTACTGCTTCCTTTTATAAGCTCTACTTTTACAGATTGCGGTACATCTTTTTCTACAATAGTTATTTTAGAATAGTCTATACCTTTTGCTCTTGTTTGCTTGTCTTCTGAAAGATAAATACTTTTTGGCACCTCACTCACAAAAATAGTTGGTGGGATCATCCAGTCATTATTTTCATCTATTAAAAAGTAGCTCTTAGCTTTTAATACAGCCTGAAACTCTTTTTCCACATTTACACCTAACATTGCATCCAGGTAGCGGACTTTGAAAGTAAAATTCGTTTCTTCTTTTATGGTTTCACTGGTAGCTTTAATAGAAAGATAATCCAAGCCAGGCGTTGCAGTAAGTTTTATTTCCGGGTTAGAAACATAACTTATTCTTAGCTTATTACCAGGTAAATTTAATTCCTGTGTCCCAATTTTTTTACCTATGGGGTTACTGTAAGCTGGCACTTTTACCGTTTTCCAAGGGTACCAGCTCATTACTAAGTTTGCCAGGTTTGTAAGTTTATCATGGCAATCCTGTATTTTATCAATTGATTTAAAAATTAACTCAATAACACCACCCGTTTTGCTACGGTCTTCCAGCTTCAGATTCCGGAATTCTCCTGATAAATATATGTTTTCTTCAACATTGGCTACAAATTCTATTTTTTCTTCTTTTTTATTATACCAATCCTGTATTTTTTCTAAAACACCTGTTAATGACGCAATTGAATAAGCCTGGCTAACGGCAGATTGCAAAAACACCACGCCCGTAGTCATTGAGGCAACAGCAAGAATTTTATCATAAGGCGTAGGAGATGATTGTATAACACCTACACCTGCGGCTAAAAAGAATACGCCTTTAATAACGTATGCATCCATTTTTATGCCTTTTCTGTATAAAGCTTCTCCAGGGTCTTTATCTGAGTTTTTCTTTCCCAGATGAAATCCTGCGTTTGAGGTATCAAGCATAAAGTCTGAAGAAACAACCATATTTCCTCTAAGGAAATAAGCAAGCTTCAGTTTTTCATCTTCTGTAAGAGTTTTGTAATTATCCTTTAAAGTTTGGATACCGTACTTAGAAATCGAAATATATTCCGGATCTAAATTAGTGATAGGATTTTGCGTATGTTCCTGCAAATAAGCAATAGCTTTGTCTGTTTCGGTTATATATTTGTTAATTACATCCTCAGAGTTTGTTACCGGCGTATAATTCTTGATTGTAACTTCAAGAGTAGTTGAAATGCCTGCATTAGAGTAATCTACAGATACTTTACCGGATGGTATAACCGGCATTATAAAACTAATAATATCACCTGCAATATATGCAGCGGCTTCTGTGCCATTAACAGATATACTGGCAGCCCCACTATGATTTATTTGCTCACTTGCTTGTGCAAATACCATTTGGCCAGGTTCAACATTATCTGTTAACAACGTTAAGGTTTTTTCAACAGGCACATCCGGGTCCGGCACAGTTAAATCCTTTTTACAGGAATTAACCACAAAATAACCGCAAAATAACAGTAATAAAAGTAAGAGTTTGTTTTTCATGTTTTATTAAGTAATTATATCTTAAAGTTTGGATTAACCGACTGATTACAAACAGCTTGGGTTTTTAAACTTTATTTCAATTTAATAGGCGTGAAATTATATTTTTGAAAAAACTCAAAATACGAGTAATATTGATTGTGTACAAATGTTATTACCATGGGTGCGACAATAAGCTCTTTTAAAAATTTAATTCTTTGTATAGGCCTGCATTCCATTTGTGGTATTAACTGTAAGTTCTTTTCCGTCGCTACTGCAAGTATAAGTCATAGTAAATTTTCCGGCAGGCTTAATTAGGTGGTTTAGTTTTTAAAGTGATTATGAACTAATTAGTTTATAGCAAAATTATTTTATTAACGCAATTTAAAAAATACCCAAACTCCATGATTTTTTAAACTTTTCTAATGTCGTAAATTTGCTTTTGCTTGTAATACTTTAATTTGCAAAAATGAAAAGTGTAGAAGACCGCCGCAAGAGATTTATACAAGAAATAGCGAAAATATCGCACCATCTTCCCTCGGTTACCATTATTCACGATATACAAAAAGGCTTTACTGTAGAATATATGTCGGAAAGGGGCTTAAA
>DAIUCM010000092.1:0-15987 GCA_036846145.1 Bacteroidota bacterium | reverse complement strand
AACTATATCTGTCCAAAAACCAGTAAATGAAATAGTAGTAGTTCGAAGAATAATGATATATATAACATTTATCAATCCTAAAATTAACGACAAATATTTCATTTAATAATTGTTAGATTTTACCCATATATAATTACTCCGAAAAATGCTTTCAGTCAATATTTCGCTACCGTCGAAATGACAAAGACGCGAAATCATTCACCATTTACAATTCAGCATTCACAATTCAACATTATTTTCCGGAGAAAATCTTCACCATTTCATCTGCCTGGCGGAACATGCCGGTGATAATTGGCGTATCATTCAACGTAAAAATACGGGCTTGTGTCATGCGGAGTTCATAAACCAGATCGCTCCAATTGGCAAGGTCCTTGGTTTCGTAAGCAACTACAAATTCCTGGTCCTGCAAACCGAAAGAATACAAAAGCAACTGCGTGATTTCGCGGAATGTTTTACCAATGCGGATGTGGTCGTTCATCATGGTTTGGCGTTCTTCGCGCGATTTTAAGTACCAATCCGGCGTTTTGCTGAAAGGATAAATAATGAAATACGGCAAACGGGTTTCTTCAAACGGATCCAGTTCCTGCTCGCTGCGCTTGGCTTTTGAGTATTGCGATGGCTTGGTCATTCCCCAGAAATTGAGCACCGGCGTAATATGCTCGCGGTATTTGTTGGTTGCCTTCGCGAAGTTTTCCATGTACTTGTTCGGCGCATCCAGCTCGGTGGCATCTATGTTGCTCCAAACCAGGATATCGTACTTGGTTTGCGATGGATACACCTGGTAGAACCATGTTTTTTCCGATGCTTCTTCGGTATCTTTAAAAAATCCGCGCAACCTGGCTTTTCTTTCGTCAACTGGTAATTTCCAGAAGTTTTCGTTCAGCGAGAACAGCGCGTAATTGGTTAATATTCTTTTTTCCATAATTTACATATATAGCGTTGTGTAAAAATGCTTTAGGTTTTATTTACTTGATAATCTGAGTCAATTTTAATCTCTTGAAGACGTTGATTGTCCAAAACTAAATCAATCCAAATACCTTCAAGTGCTGTAATAATTTGTACAACTTTTGTCGCTTTAAGCCGGTGTTTATTTTCCTTAAAGAGGATAATTTCTACTTCATCACGAGTTAAGCCAACTCGAAGATTATTTGTCATTTGTAATTCAGTCCCGATAATTCTTCCAGAAACAAGTTGCATCAAATTTTCCTCCTCATCAAAAAAGAATTTTATAAAACTATTCAGATGGACAATTCTAAATAACGTATCTATTTGAGTTGAATCATTAAAAACATATGTGGATTCTTTATTAACTTTAAATAACTTCCCGAAATGTTCTGTTAGTTTATGAGGATTTTCAAATTTTCCAAAGCAATAATAGAAATAATGATCGTGGCTAATTAATTTTACTGTATCAACAGAATTATAAATAATGTCAAATTGATAATCAAATTCATTTCGTAGTGAATCCTCATTTGCAATACTTTGCACATTTTCTGATGAAGAATTATTTTGATTGCTATTGCAAGAAATCATCAGAAAACAAATAAAAATAATAATCAAATTTGACTTCATACTAAGCTGTAATTTCCATATATAACTTGCTCAAAAAATGCTTTCAAATTCAATTGGCACATTGGATAATTGGCTAATTCAAAAGCTTCGCCGCATCCTTTGCGAAGTATGTAATAATCAAATCCGCACCGGCGCGTTTCATGCTGAGGAGCATTTCCATCATCACACGTTTTTCATCGATCCAGCCTTTTTCGCCGGCCGCTTTTATCATAGCAAATTCGCCCGAAGTATTGTAAACGGCAACCGGTAAATGTGTGCGCTGGCGAGCCTGGTGTATGATATCCATATAAAACAATGCCGGCTTAACCATCACAATATCAGCACCTTCCGTAATATCTTCGTCAATTTCGCGCAGGGCTTCGCGGGCATTGGCAACATCCATCTGGTACGTAGCGCGGTTGCCGAATTGCGGTGCAGAATCTGCCGCATCGCGAAACGGGCCGTAACACGCCGAGTAATATTTGGCGGAGTAACCCATAATGCCCACATGGCTTAAACCGGCCGCATCCAAACCTTCACGAATGGCAGCAACCTGGCCATCCATCATAGCGCTTGGCGCAACAATATCTGCACCCGCTTGTGCGTGAGACACAGCCATTTGCGCAAGCACATGCAGCGTTTCATCGTTCTGCACATAATCGTTTCGCACAATGCCACAATGGCCGTGCGTGGTGTACGCGCAAACGCAAACATCGGTCATTACAACCAGCTCCGGGAATTTCGATTTTATCATGCGGATGGCTTCCTGCACAGCGCCATGTTCATCGTAACTTTCCGTGGCGTGCTCGTCTTTATGGCTCGATAATCCGAAAATCAATACCGATTTTATGCCCAGCGAAACCACTTCCTGCAACTCCTGCTCCAGCGTATCTACCGAGTAACGGAACTGCCCGGACATGCTGGAAATTTCCTCGCGGATGCCGGTTCCGGATTTCACAAAAACGGGATAAATAAGGTCTTCTTTATGCAGAACTGTTTCGCGGATTAGTGCGCGTAAACTATCGCTCCCGCGCAGTCGGCGAGGCCTGTTTTTTAACTGACTCATAGTGTTTTATAATAGCTTCGGTCAATCCGGCGGTTGTAAAATTTTCGGCCTCAATATCCACTTTTAAACCCAGTTTCCGGGCTTCGGCAGATGTTGCAGGGCCAATACAAGCCAGCAGGATTCCATCAATTTTTATCCCGGCAGCCAACATTTTTTCATGGAAAGAACGAACCGCCGATGGACTCGCAAAGGTAACAATATCTACGCCCTTATTGATGATTTCTCCCAGTTTTCCGGCTTCTTCTATAGGTGTGAATTGTGTATCGTAAAAAGGAATTTTATGCAGATCTGCGCCGCGTTTCGCCAGTTGACCTGATAAATCTTCACGGAAAATAGTTGTTGTCGGGAAAAGTATTTTCAAACCCTTTACATCTCCAAAAGCAGCAGCTAAATCGTTGCCAGTAAATCTTTGCGGTGTAATTAAAGGCTTAAGTTTATACTTTGCTAATTCCTCAGTAGTTGCCGGCCCGACTGTCGCCATTTTCGGCAGTTTCTGCATATATGCAATCCCCGAAAAATGCTTTTGGCATGCTTCGAAAAAAGAACTCACGCCATTTGTACTCGTAAAAACCAGCCAGTCATATGTTTCCAGTTGTTGTAAAGCCTGTTTAATTTCGGTAGAATCTACCAGAGAAACAATTTTTATCAGCGGATATATATGTACTTCAGCACCAAAACCTTGCAGTTCTTCCGTCCAGGCTTCCGATTGTTCTTTCGGCCTTGTGATCAGTATTTTTTTGCCTTGAAGCGGTTTATTTGAAGTCATATTATTGTATTACCAAATTTCCCTCTCCCGTGGCTTTATCCAATATTACTAAAAAATGGTTTTTTTCCGAATTTCTGCAACAACTCTTCCGATAATTTTCTGCCTAATTCCTTCGCATCCTGTGGCTTTCCACTCACGAAACCTTTTTCCATTTTGCTGCCGTCTTCCGCGTAAACCATTCCATCCAGCAACATTTCGCCATTTTCATTAACTCTTGCATATGCTGCGATTGGCATCCTGCAACCGCCGCCCAAACCGGTTAAAAACGCACGTTCCGCATCAGCAGCCAGCATGGTGTTTTCATCGTTTATGCTTCGAACCAAATCAATTGTAGCCGGATCATCATCACGAACTTCAATTGCCAAAATTCCTTGTGCCACAGCCGGTAACATTTGTTCTTCAGTGAAAATCTGCGTGATTTTATCAGCCATTTGTACGCGCTCCAATCCGGCAGCTGCCAGAATCACCGCATCAACTTCGCCTATATCTATTTTCCCCATGCGTGTGATGATGTTTCCGCGAATGGTAACAAACTGCAAATCGGGACGAATATCTCTTAACTGGTAAATCCTGCGCAGTGAACTTGTACCGATTTTCGCGCCTTTCGGCAGATCTTCAAACCTTATATTATCTCTGGAGATCAGGCAATCTCTATGTTCGCCGCGCGTTGGAACGGATGCAACAAAAACACCTTCAGGCAGTGCAGTCGGCATATCTTTTAAACTGTGAATAGCGATGTTTATTTCTTTGCTTCTTAGTGCGATTTCTACTTCTTTTACAAAAGCACCGAGGATTTCTTTGCCTTCATCGCCGCTGGTTTTTATGGTTTTCACCTCGAAATCTATTCCTTCATTTTTGGCTTTAATCATATCCAAAACCAAATGCGTTTGTGAAACCGCTAAAAGGCTTCCGCGCGTGCCGACTGGGAGTATTTTTTTATTGTTCAAATTCTTTAATTTTATGCTGAGGATTTAACCTCTGTTTCCTTCTAAAGTTTGTTTTTCCACTTTGTCTTGAAACAAAGTGGAGCAAAATTCAAGGCTGTAAAGGCTTTTGCTAAAAATCAGCGAAAAGCATTTTTTCACCCACAACCCGAACCGCCAGTTCTTTTATCATAATTGATAAATAGCGTTGGCTCTGCGGGTTGCTGTGTAAGTTATTTTCTTAATTATTTCACATTTTGTATTTCAACTCAACAACATAACTATGCTTTTCGCTGATTTTCTTAACGCAAAACCTTTAATGCCGATCCCTTTCTAATTTCGCTAAAGCATTTTTCACACTTTATATATGTAAAATTACTTTCGAAGCGCCACTCCTTCCCTGATTTAGGGAAGGTGCCCGAAGGGCGGAAGGGTTAAACTTCACTTCAAATTTACCTAAAAGTATTCTAAAATAGCCAGTAAGGTAGTCTTAGAATTTAGAAACTGACAAACAACAATTCCATATAGTGTTAAAACAAAAAATGCTTCAGGTTCTGCACCCAAAGCATTTTTCCAGACTATTATATTTTTATCCTAAAGATCGAATAATTCTTTAAAAGTATCTATCGGGTTTTTCTCGAGGTGTGGTTCCTGGGAGAAATTACGAAGCATTTCTATTGGTTTACCGCTAAGTTTACGTGCCACACGGCTGATCAGGTGCTCGATAATTTTTTTCTGGTTATCATCAAGTTCACCAAGTTTGGGTAAAGCCCACTTTAATTCCTCCTGGCGGATCTGCTCCAGTCTTTCATAATAAGATGAAATTACCGGGCTTATTTTGCGCGTGTTGATCCAGTATTTAAACTCCCCAACTTCATGATCTATAATTTCATACGCTTTCGGAACTTCCTGCTGGCGCTTGCTCAGGCTTTCGTAAGTAAGTGCCTTTATATCATCCAGATCGTATAACGTTACGTTTTCCAGCAGTTTTATATCTGCATTGAAATTGCGTGGCAAACCAAGGTCAATCAGCGTAAGCTTATTTTCAAGTCCGGCCAGATCTTCCATATTCAACACCGCGGTAGTTGCATGTGTTGCACCAATTACGATATCAACTTTCGGGAGAATTGCCTTTATATTTTCCATCTCTACAGCCGTTCCCTCGTGCATATTGGCGAGGCTTTGTGCGCGCTCGAAAGTGCGGCTGGCAATGTAAAGATTGTTAACTTCTTTCTTGGAGATCAGTTTAAGCATCAGGCTGCTCATTTCGCCCGTACCTAAAACCAATACATTCAACTTATTGAGATTCTTATGGATGCGTTTTAAAATATCGTAAGAAACAGATGCCAGCGAAACTGGATATTTACCAATAGCGGTTTCTTTACGTACTTTTTTACCAATAAAAATCGCGCGGCGAACAAACTCGTCCAAAACCGGGCCCATAGAACCTACAGCCTGTGCCGTTGCATGCGCTTTCTTGATCTGGCCAAGGATTTCATGTTCGCCCAAAGCCTGTGAATGCAAGCCGGCAGCCGTAGCAAAAAGATGCTGAAACGCAGCGCAATCGTGCTCAAAAACAGCTAAATACGGCGTAAGGTCGCCAAAACGCGCGAAGAACTTTTTGATAGGATAAATATCATCCGTATAGGCGTAAACCGCTAAACGATTGCAGGTTGCAATCATGAACACTTCCGGAAGCTCGTGCTTTAACTGCTCAAGCGCTTCCAATTGTTCTTCCGTAGAAAACGAAATCTTTTCACGAATAGCCAATGGCGCACGCTGATGGCTGAGTTCTATCCCTACTATTCTTCTCATGTACTTTCTATCTCTGTCTTAGCTATTAATGCATTTGGACAGTACAAAATTCCTGCAAAGTTAACTTTTCGGGGCTGATATTTATCAGCTTTTGTTCTGACTTTTGTTATTTAGAATGAATTTAAATTCTAACCACGCAAATTGTGTTAGCGTTGATGTTGATGTGGAATTTGCATATATGGTTTGGTTGGGAAATGGTTTATTTGGAAGATTCTGAACCTCTTTCTTTTAACTCGCTTTCAGTTATATTATTGTAGTACTCAATAATTTTGGGAAGCCATTTATCAACTGTATTAGTTAATTCTTCTATAGATTTTTTCTCAATAATATTTTCCCAGATGCGATAATAATAGTTTCTGATTTTTACTTCTTTATGAACATTAATATTGAAAACTGGTGAAGTGGCTTTTTCATCAAACCATATTCCAAAACCACCTCTAAACTTTTCGTTTTGCTTTGAAAAATAAGTTAGTACTAGTAAATCGGATAATCTACCATCTAAACTACGCCTGAATTTATATTCTCTTACCATTTCTCCGAGTTTCTCGGCTAGACTATAAAGCTTACTTTCTAAATAAATGAATTGCTCCTCATTTAAATTATTATATGGAATGTAGGCAAGCATTATTTATGATTTGTGAATTTATTTATGCAAAATAGGAAATGCCTTTAAGTTAGAATCTTACCAAACTAATTTGACATCATATTAGAGAACTGCTCATCTTTACTAATCAGGGTTAAATTCTCTACGATTGCCCGCGCAATAATTATTCTGTCGAACGGGTCTTGGTGATGAAATTCTAATCCGGCATTTTTAAGAATATGCTTTGGTGTAATGGGTAAGATTTCAAACCCACTTTCTTCAATAATACTGAAAATCCTGTCTAAATCTGTATTTAATTCTAGCCTGCCTTTTGAATATTTAATGGCTATTTCCCAATAACTTGCAACACTTACAAAACATTTATTTTGTGGGTTTTTGATTACTTTTTTCGCCTTTTCTAATAACTGATTATCATCTGTAATGTACCAGATTACCGCATGTGTGTCAACTAGAAAATCCACTACATATAATCTTTAAAGTCTTCCAAAGGCGCATCAAAATCGGCTTTCATCCTGATCAAGCCTTTTGCTTTGCCTGAAATTCTTTCTGGTGAATTATTCTTTTTCTTTTTAGATTTCTGAATCAGGAAATCAATAAAATCAGCTACTTCTGCCTTCAGATTCGTGGGCAGTTCCGAAAGTTTTGTATATAATTGAATGTCAGTCATGGAAATTAGCACTTTTCAACTTAACGAAAATAAAAAACTTTCGTTTACATATATGCTTTTGCTGAAAAATGCTTTGAATCAAATTAAAGCAAAATCAATCTATTACCACAAACTTCCCTTTCGTAATCAAACCATTTTCCTGCCTGATAATATATAGGTAACAGCCATTTTTAAGGTTTTCAGCTTGCACAGCATTATACTTTTGCGAAGATAAATTCAAAGGTTGGAGAACTGCTTTTCCAGCTACATCAAAAAGCTGGAAATTAATTTTCCCGGCAGAAACATTACTTTGTTGAATTACAATGCTTCCATTCCCTGCATAATAGCAGTTAAAATTAACTGCCGGTTTAGTTTTAATACTGTTAGTGGCAGTATCTTCAAAAATGGCAAATGTTCCAAAGCCTTGTAATCCGGTTACTGTAATAGTATTCTTATCTGTATTTACAACACCTTTAAACGGCCACCATTGCGTTCCGTTATAGAGATAAACCTGTAACTTATTTTCATCCAAACCCTGGATATCATTATCGCTGTAAGGCAAAACCAATGTTGCACGAAACGATACCGCACCAGTAGTAGCAATATTATAAAATCGTTTCGCAGCTTTGATGCCGGCAGGTACATTCTGCGGAAGCGAATCCAGGTAAGGCACAATGGCTATACTTGTGTATTCATCATTCTCAGTAAATGTTACGCTTCCTGTATGGCCTTTTTCATCTGTAAAAGCATATAAACGGTTTAGCAACACATTATTAAAGGTTCTTGCGCCGGGCTCTATTTCCGTAATTATTCCCCTTGAAGTAAATGAAACTGTATTCCAGGAACTGCCAAAACTGTAATGCGTGCCGAATAAATCTACAGCAACTACAGGCTTGCCGTTTGCGGAAACACTTACTCCCTTATATAAGGTTTCGCCTAATGAAGCGTCGGTAACGGCCCAGTTCCAAGCTTGATCTGTTACTGAAAAGCGAGCCAGGAAACCATGATGCTTATTGAGCATTTTCTGCCTTAATGTATCGTTGCCGATTACAAGCTCCAATGCATCGAAATAGCCGCTGGTATAAATATCGCCGTTTTTAGCCAGGGAAATTCCCATTGCGTTAACACTATAGGCGCTTGCAGGATTTGTATATTCCTTAACCAGCTGGCCATTTAGTGTATATTTTGCCAGATCGCTGCCGTAAGCCATCCATAAATTATCATTATTATCTGCCAGAAGCAAACCGCTATGATCTGTATTCATGGCATAATCTATAGCGAGCGAAGGAGTGTACTTTATCAGGTAAAAAGAATAATTATTTGTTGTTTCCAGTTTTAATGCAGGCTCATAGTACATGTATTTTTCGTAGGTACCGGTTAAATATACATTGCCGTTGTTATCTGTCGCAATACTGGTATAAGGCGCATAAGTATATGTTTGGCGCGCACGCATGTAATTCCCGTTTTTGGTGTAAGATGCAACATAAGTATAGCCGAAGTTTCCAGTTTGTGATAAGGAATCACTGCCGAGAATTGCATTCCCCCAGAAAAAACCGGTAACAAAAACCTGATTATTCAGGTCCAAGGCAAGATATTTCGCTTCTATATATTCCGATTCTGCATTAATCCACAGCCACTCACCTGCCGTACTTAATTTGCCTACGAAAGATGAAGCCAGTACACCATTTTGAACTGTACCTTTAAAATTGCCAGCTTCAAAACTATTTCTGTAAGTGCCGGCAACAATTAGGTTTCCGTCGCTGTCAACTTCAATATCATTTATCCTGTCGCCACCTGTTTTATCGAAACTTTTTACCCAAACCAATTCACCTGCTGCGTTTAGTTTTACTATAAAGCTACGCTGCTCGTTTGCAGGAGGCGCAGTAACCACAAAGCTTCCTAAACTTAGTTCCCCATATGTAGATGCCGCGTAAAATACATTGCCACTGTTATCGGTATCAATAGCATCAATACTTACTGTACTATTTGGCGATTCTGCCATCTGTAGCCAGTTGAAAGCATGGAGCCTGGCGGAAGTAAGCATAAATAAGCAAATAAAAATTAGCTTAGCGGTATTAAACTTCATGGAAAACATAATGCGTTAACTTGATTTTTTGGATTACAGGACACATTGCAATTTAAACAATTAATTCAGAAAGTAAAACCCGGAAACAGTTAACTGATATTTACTCAAAGCGTGTTTGCATAACTGCTTTTTCAGCATGAAGTATTTTTCCATCATTCAATATATGCAAGGCAGCCTGGGTTCGCCGTTTAAATATGCCAAGTATTGTGTTTCGCTTTTCCAGCTTAACACCTTTCCAGGGCTGTGCGTGCAGGCTGGTTAATGCGCCGCCATTTACAATCAGCGTGCCTCCTTTTTCTACATAAATACTTGCGCCTTGCGGCATATAAACATTGCACTTAACTACAAGCACGGCGCCTTTTTCTATATATACATCAGCCGGAAAATGCTTTTCGCCATTAAAAAAAACAGTATCGCCGGCAGGTATCCGTATCAGCGAATCGGGTTTATAACGATAATATTCTCGCATAACTATATTGCCCAGAGGCCCGGCTTTTCCGCTTAAATTATAGTGAAGTATTCCCAGCTGGCAGGGCGTTATGCCGCTGCCCTGGTTGGGATAACTGTCAACAATATTATTGGTTTCACCTTTGCGGGAAAGCGGCAAATCATCGCATTGCTCAATATCGTATGGATGATAAAGCCCAAGGGCGTGCGCAATTTCGTGGGCGAGCAGCAGAGCAGGATCCCAGTGATTTTTACCGCTGTTGAAGTGATGAAAAGCGCCAATGCTGTACACCCAGCGCTTGCTGCGTATGTTCTCCGCCATGCCACGGTTCTGGAAATTATACGCCTCGAAAAGGAAAATATGCAAGGCGGAATCTTTATGCTTTATGCTCAGCCGCTGGTTTTCTTCAACATATTGCCTATACAGCTGCTCGGCGCGGTTATAACCACCTGAATTTGAGTAAACCGTATCTTTCTTAACTTCATCATACCGGCCTACATACTTTTTAAAATCCCAGGCATCTGTATTTCGGTGAAAAAAAACGGTATCGGCCACAAACCGCAGCCGTGAATCGGGAATATGCCTGTACATAGGCGATGCAGGCTTTTGCGGATCGGGCTCGGTGTACATCCAGTTAAGATGATTGATAATACTAACCAGGAAAGCCTGGTGTTCCGCTACAGGCTGCAGGTTTGCTGTACCATCATCCTTACCAAAAACATGTATGGCCAGGCGTAAATGTTTCAAAGGCGAATATTGCGGCTGATACGGTATATAATTTTGAGCGTTGTTACATGTATAGTTTGCAGCAATTATTGGCTCGCCGGCATGTAACTGCGGCAGCGCCTGCGCATGTAGTTTATTTAATATCAGCAACATGCACATATATAATATACCAAAAAAATACTTCATGGTTATATGATTATAAAAAACTGTACCAAACTAAAAAAATTGACGCTGCTTTACTTCCGATCCAAACCATAATTTAAAAATGATGTTGCTATTAGCAAAAAAACCAAAAATTACTGATGGCTATAGTTTGTGCGAACGACGATAATTTAAGAGAACATATACGCGACCACAATTGCGTTTTTGTTACTTACATGACACCCAGTTGCGAAGTTTGTAAATCGTTGATGCCTTCTATCAGATTATTATCTCAGCAGCCTGATTACCAGAATATACATTTTGTAGAGATTGACGCAGATGAAAACCCTGTCGCCAAAATAGAAATGCAGGAAAAACAGCTGCCTTTTGTAGTTACCTATAAAAAAGGCCTGCTCATAGAATGCGCAACAGTATCTACCGAGTACGATGTAAAATACAAGCTTAATAAACTAAACTGCTAATGGGCACCTTAGTGGTTATATCAAGGTGTTTTAATTAAGAAAATTCCTGCTATCAAAGGATTGAAATCCGTCGCTTCAATATTTTATCGTTCCTATGGAACTTGATTCGGAGCGTTGATCAAGTTCCGCGCGATACGATAAAATATTGTAGGGATGTAATTTATTACATCATTAACTAAACTACATTGATCGTTATAACTTGTATAAAATCTCCCGGCAAGCCTTTTGTCTTTTAAAATAAATGTACATCAACAAAATTTCCCGGGTTGATTTGGTTTTTTTCTATTGTGTTAATATCAGCGCCGAAATTCAAGCCTAACCTATATCTGCAGTGCTAATCCAACAAACACATGGTCTTTTGAGATGCCGAAACCGGCATTAATTGCTTTCAATAGCCATGATTTTACGCGCCAGGTGAACATAAAGGCATTTTTTAGTTACAGCTTATATGTAAATTAAGTTATAATGCTAATAACCACGCAATTAATTCGCCGATTTAGTTTATTTTGTGAGCTTATTATGTAAAACAAAAGCTGTGCAATCACCATCCTTGTGTAGCAATGTATAATTATATTGCCTGGAAAGCGTATCTAAAGTAAACCGCTCACAGCTTACAATCGTATCGCCAGTATTAAACTGCTGCCACGCATCTTTCCAAGATATTTTATAATTATATTGTTTGTTGTACGCCTGCCCGAAAAATAAAACCTGCTCGGCATTGCTTGCATATCCAATTATAAAATTTTTTGTATCCGGTTTATCTTTTCGCAGCTTTTTAAGGTACGCTTCGTAGTTCAAAGCGCTCCAGTTTGCCGGTTGCGATTTCAGGATATATTGCATAGTACGCATGTATGGCCAGCTGAAAAAAGCCAGCAGCAAAGCACAAATTACAACAGGTTTAATACGCGCCGTAAAACCCGATGATAAATCAGTAAAATAACCAATAATATGTGCTATAAAAATACCGGCCAGTAAAGCGGCTACTGTGTAAACCGGCGCATCATACCAGGGCAGTTTACTGGTAGTTACGGAAAGGATGCCGCCTTGTGCCAAAATAAAAAGCAGGCAATAAACTGCTATTTTATGTAACGAAGTATTTCTTGGCAGAAAGATATATGAAACCAGTGCGGCCAGTAAAACCACGGCGTATTGCGCAAATCCTGTATTAAAAAAATAATCTATATAAAACCACCAGGGCCCGCTATGGCCTTGTACAACAGTAAGCGGTATTCCCTTCCATTCACCTTCTACCACTTTTTTAAAATACCCTGGTGTTGATGCATCCCTAATAATATAAAAGCCTGTTATAACTGCCAAAACAATTAACGCTGTAAGCCAAAATGCCTTCTGTTTCAGCAACGCGCCAATTTTTTTTTCGTAGATCAGAAATATTACTACCCCGGGCGTAAAAATAACGGCTGCAACACCTTTTGTTAACAGTCCGCCTAAAAGTGCAGCACCGGCAAAGTAAAGGTATTTTTTCTGCGAAGTATGGAAATAAATATAGAACAGTAAAAATGCCGAAAGAATAAAAAAAGAAAGCAGCGTATCGTAATCGCCATTTCGGGCTACATGGTCGCGTATAAACCCCTGTGATGTTACAAGCACCAGGCTCGCTGCTATACCAGATAAATAATTGGTAAAAATTTTACGGCTGAAAATTAAAAACATAACACAGCAGCCAAGCGCTGCAAATGCCGATGGAAGCCTTACTGCCAGTGTGTTATAACCAACAACATACATGCATAAACGCTGCAGCCATGGCAATAAAGGTGGTTTTAGGTTCCACATTTCGGGCGAGTTATTGTAAGTAGTAACCCAAAAATGCCGCCATGTAAGCTCAATTGCGTTTACTGCAACATGCGCTTCATCAAAAATGCTAAGCGGAAGTGTATCCAGGCAGTAAAAAACAGGAAAGTATATGGCTGCAGCAAACACTATTGCAATAAAATATTTCTGTGCTTTGCTAAACTGCAGGCTAGTGCCAATATTATTAAAATCATTGGGTGAACGGGCTATTTCTTCCTTGCTCGGCATTTGTAAATGTAAGTAGCAAATTTAATATAGATTTTTTAATACCAATTTATTGGAAGGCTAAAGTGCGTATTAAGTGTACCTTAAATTTGCTATGATTTGTTTTTTAATATAATTTTAAATTGCTGTTATGAAAATCACCAAGCTTAGCCAGGATCAAATTAAAGAAATAGCAGAAGAGCTGGATATGGGAATGGCCTGTTTCTGGAACCGCGAAACGAACGAACTTGTATTTTTCCCCGATACTGTACAGTTTTACGAGTTGGATATTGAAGAAGCTTTTGCTGATGAAGTTGCGAAAGTTGAAAATAACAGGGATAAGTTTGTACAAATAGAAAAATATAGTTCGAATTATGGTTTTGAGATTATGGCTGAATTCGCCGAAAGTTTAAACGACCGAAACCAACTGAAAACCATGATTATCAATGCACTCAACAGAAGCAAGCCATTCAGAAATTTCAAACATATTATAGAAACCAGCAACCTTCGCGAAGACTGGTTCGCTTTTAAACACCAGAAACTAATGGTATGGGTAAAAAGCCATATACAGCAAATTGAAAACCTGGAAGGTTAAATATGTACTACATATAGTTACTAATTATACTTGCAATAGTTAAATTCATCTATATTATAATATAATAATTATTGGTAGAATTTAATTAACAGTAAAGCATTTTTTTGGTAGTGGATATATGGGAAATCCTGTATTCCGACTGTTTTCAGCAAGTATTTGTTATAAATACCGAATAAGTTAAATTTGAAAAGCGAAATACAAAGTAAATCGTTTAGGCTTGTTATACGCAAACCGCTGACGCGGATGTCCGTCCGTGCCGAACTATTTTTTAAGAACTTAATTAGAATCACAAGGAAAAAGCACGAATGGATGTCCGCACCAGCAGAGGTGATTTATATTCAAACAAACAATAAAAAAATGGCAATTGATGTAATAAAATCTATCGATGTAATCGAAACTATGGAAAACTACATTGATTCTGTAAGGCCTGGCCCGGAGATCAGGCCAAAGCTGGATTTAGGTTATGAGATAATAGATCAAAGTGTTATCCTGAACGAAATAAGGCCGCATTGGAAAAAGCCGGAAGAAATTATGAAAAGCGGGTATGCAAAAGCAACATTTGTTAAAAGCGAAAATATCTGGAAAATTTTTTGGAAAATGTCCGACTTAAAATGGCATGTTTATAAACCTTGTCCGACTGTAAAACATTTATCGGATTTTTTAAAAATGGTTGATGAAGATAAACTGGGTTGTTTCAAAGGTTGAAAAGTTTATCGAAAAATATTTTGCTGACGCAAGATTTAGTGCTGCGGCTTTTTTTGCATTTTCTACAGTTAAGCTTCATTAATGCAGTATAAACAGATACAATAAGACAGTGTGAATCTAATGATGCACTAATTTACACTGCGTTCAAATTAGCGCGAGCTTAGGGGGGTTAGGCATATTGTAAAACTTAAAACACACAAAAACACATCTGTGCTATTCAAATAAATGAGTATCAGATATTTTTAATGTAATAAAATGCTAAAATCTGTATTTGTTGAGGTATTTTTTAAAATTTCGCAGGTGCTGATTATGAATCGCCGGATAAATTTAAAAACATGCGCCCATTTAAACAGAGTTCTATTTTCAATTCAATAGATTAAACCAAGCGCTTACTTTTAAAATGCATTCGTAAGCTTTACCTTAATGATTATCCGTTCAGCTGGAATTTTGGTTTTTTAACATGACATTCACAAACGGGAAAGCATTTTTTGGCCTTAGCTTATATGCAGGTTTAGCCCATTCTCAGTTCGAAATTTATTCTAAACTGCTGCTAACCAATACCTGCAAATAAAATAATTATTTACCGGAGTTTAAGCCGTATTTTAGAAATAACATATATTTACTATTTAATTTACGCTAAGCAGCTTTAACTCTTCCATATATTATGATCAGAAAAAATGCTTTCATCTTTATTTTATTACTTGTAAATATAACTTGTGCAAAAGCGCAAACCGATTCTCTGCTGCTTAATTTTCACAAAATAAACAATACCAATTTAAGGCTTGATGCAGCTTTCGATATAGCTAAAAAATATGTAAGCACCTCGCCAGATACTGCTATAAAATACTTGGGCATTGCCTTGGCCGACAGTGCTAAAGCAGAGAATAAAGCCTCGGTTGGCAATTGTTTAAACGGCCTCAGCGTGGCTTATTTTTATTTAGCAAATGCAGAATTATCGGGTAAATATGCTTTGCAGGCCATACACGTTTTTAAGCAGATAAACGATGCAGAAGGCCTTAATAAAGCGAGGAAAAATTATGCCCTGTCGCTGGAAACAATAGGAAAATTCGAAGAAGCGATAGGTATTTATTTCGAAACGCTGAATTTTTTTATGGCCAATATGGATACAATGCGCATTACCGGCACGCTCAACGATATTGGCAATATTTATATAAAGACCAAAAATTATACACAGGCTTTGTATTATCAGCACAAAGCTTTAGGTTTTTTACAAGGCAATGAAATATCAACCCAAACAAAAGGCAATACACTTAACTCCATAGGCTTTATTTATGACGATATGAGTTTGAAAGACTCTGCCATTTATTATTATAAACAGGCGCTTGCTATTAAAAAGAAAGGAGGAGGTCGTGTAAAAGAACTAATGACAACAGTTGGCTGAGCACCTGTGTTTATCATA
>DAIUCM010000091.1:0-16109 GCA_036846145.1 Bacteroidota bacterium | reverse complement strand
TTATTATAGAAATGGTGCAGGCGAAAGAGTTCATTTATATTATCAAAATTGGTTTGAAAGAAGGTCAGTAAGTTCCTATTATAAAAGTTATGGAATAGGTTGTTTTACAGGTATTAACTTCTTTTTATTAAATCGTGTTAATATAAGCACTGATTTCAATTATGGCTATTATTTTGAAAAACAAAGGTTTATAACTCAAACCAGAAACTTTCCGGAAGTTGAAAAAAATTATAAACCAAACAGGCATATGATGACTAATCATTTAAAGTTGGGGGTTTTATTTTAAAGCATTTTCCACCAACCTCACATATGCAAAAACAGAAAAGCCGTTTCAAATCTGAAACGGCTTTCTTATTCTAAAGCATTTTTAGCAATATCTATATATGCAAATTATGAAGCTACACGTAAATGGCTTAAAGTAAAGTCTTTCAACTTACTTACTACCAAAGGCTTATCTACGCGGTATTCTTTAATTTCACCGGCCATGCTTGGGATATCGTACATAGCATCCAGCATGATAGATTCTATGATAGAACGTAAACCACGCGCACCTAATTTCAGCTCAATGGCTTGTTGCGCAAGGTAATCCACTACATCATCTTCAAAAATAAGATCTACACCTTCCAGCTTCATCAAGCGTTGGTACTGCCGGATGATAGCGTTCTTCGGCTTCACCAGGATCTCTTTCAATGCTTCCACATCTAAAGGATTCAGGTGCGCTAAAACCGGCAAACGGCCAATCAATTCGGGTATAAGACCAAACTTTTTCAAGTCGTGCGGCGTGATGTATTGCAGCAAGTTTGCTTTATCATGCTTCATGCCATCTTCCGGCTTCTTAAAACCTATTGGCTGCGCATCTATACGTTTCTCAATTATCTTGGCAATACCGTCAAAAGCACCGCCGCAAATAAAGAGGATGTTCTGCGTGTTGATAGCCACCATGCTCTGCTCAGGGTGCTTTCGGCCGCCTTGCGGTGGCACGTAAACTGTTGAGCCTTCCAGCAGCTTTAAAAGCGCCTGTTGTACGCCTTCACCGCTCACATCTCGCGTGATGGATGGATTATCGCCCTTACGTGCAATCTTATCAACCTCGTCTATATAAACAATGCCGCGTTCTGCAGCCTCCACATCGTAATTAGCAGCCTGTAATAAACGAGTAAGAATGGTTTCCACATCCTCGCCCACATATCCGGCTTCGGTAATTACAGTTGCATCTGCAATACAGAATGGAACATCTAAAATTCGTGCAATAGTACGCGCCAAGAGTGTTTTTCCAGTTCCGGTTTCACCAATAAGCATGATGTTGGATTTTTCAATCTCTACATCATTTACATCCATATTCTGGCGGGCCTGAATACGTTTGAAGTGATTGTAAACCGCTACGGAAAGCACTTTTTTGGCTTTATCCTGCCCTATTACATACAAATCGAGAAACTTACGAATCTCCTGAGGCTTTAACAACTCCTTGCTTGGCAACACTTTCGCGCGCCTGCTTACCTCCGCCTGCAATATCTTCTCCGCCTCTACAATGCATTTGTCACAAATAAATCCGTCCTTGCCTTCTACAAGCAGCAGCACTTCTTTTTTGGTACGCCAGCAAAAGGAGCAATATTCCTCTTTATGCATTTAAAAATTTTAGTTTTAGTATAAATTCCGATGCTTCCATAAAGACATTTTCTAAGAAACATCTATATGGAAGCATCATACAAAATTCGTTAAAATTTCAGCAAATGCTAAAATTATTTATCTTTTGATCCGGCAGTTTTGGTTAAAACTTCATCAACCATGCCGTAATCTTTCGCTTCCTGGCTTGTCATCCAGTAATCGCGGTCGCCATCTTTGTTTACTTTTTCCTTGGTCTGGCCGGTGTGGTCTGCCAATATCTGGTACAACTCATCTTTGAGCTTTAAAATTTCACGAGCCGTAATTTCTATATCAGTTGCCTGGCCTTGTACGCCGCCAAGTGGCTGGTGAATCATTACGCGTGAGTGTTTCAAGCAAGAGCGTTTCCCTTTTTCGCCTGCGCAAAGCAAGATTGCACCCATAGATGCCGCCATACCTGTGCAAATTGTAGCTACATCCGGATTAACATATTGCATCGTATCATAAATACCTAAACCTGCGTAAACTGAACCACCCGGGCTGTTGATGTAGATCTGGATATCGCGTTTTGCATCGGCAGACTCTAAGAACAACAACTGCGCCTGGATAATATTTGCAACATCATCATAAATAGGAACACCTAAAAAGATAATGCGGTCCATCATAAGGCGTGAAAAAACGTCCATTGTTGCTACGTTGAGCGGGCGTTCTTCTACAATTGTTGGTGTAATATAACCTAAACTAGGTGTTGTAGCACTGTAAAAATTATGCAGCTTCATAGAGCTGATGCCGTGATGTTTTACAGCGTAATTGTCGAATTCGTCTTTAAAAGAAGCCATAAATTTAACCTTGGTTTTTAATTTCGTAAATTACTGTTTTCGGTTCATTTCCTCAAACTTTTTCTGACTGATCGTCTCAACCTGAGGCTGAACCTGCGATAGTAAGTGCTCAAATACTTTGCCATCACGCAAAGCAAGGCTTGTACGGTTAAAATTGTTCTCTTTTGTCAGGTAATTTATAGCATATTCCTGTAATTGCTTATCTTCAATGTCAGTCATGCCACTGCGGCCAAATTCGCCACGAATCATCTCTTTTGTATAATCAATTACATCTTCTTCTGTAATGGTAATATTCTGCTGCTCAGCAACATACTCGCTTATAATGAGCCATTTCAACTCATCATCAAATGCTTTGCGTTTTTCCTCGTAGTTCTCAATGTCAGCCAAATTCTGCGCATTGTAAGAAAGCATCATGTATTTATCGAGGAAATTTTTCGGCATTTTAAGCTCTGTATTATCCAGAATTGCCTGCTTTATCTCTCTTGCAAGAACGTTTTCTGACTGCTGGTTGAAGTAATTCTCGAATAATTTTTTCCACTCAGATGTGAAATCTTCTTCACTTGTTACTGTTCCCGGCTCGAAATACTGATCAAAAAACTCCTGGTTCATTTCAGGCTCTTCTACGGTAAATACGCCGCGGATTTCTACTTCAAAATCAGCATTCAGATCTTTAATAGTAGATTTATCCACGCCGAAAATATCGGTCATTTCGTCAGTGCTCAAAACGTCAGCCCATTTTACATTGGTTTTAAAGCCCTTCTCTTTTCCATCAACAAGGTCAACCAGTTTCGCAGGCATTTCAGCTAAAGTGAATAGCTTCACTTTGTGCAAGCCGTCTTTCATTTCCTTGCCTTCCTCATCCAACTCGTGGAAATGTAGGGTTACGCTCAAGTCAGCATTGTTCCTGTCAACTGTGTCAACATGGTTTACTTTGCCGGCTTGTTTGCGCAGTTTTGAGATTTCTTCCTGTATATCTTCTTCGCTCGCCTCAATTTTATAGCGCGTAAGCTTGTTTAGCTTCTCGATGTCGATATTAATCTCTGGACGTAAACCGATGTCGTAAGTAAACTCAAGCTCATCTTTCGCCCAGTCGATATCTTCTGCCGTATAAGTTGAAAGCGGATTCAGGATCAGTTTCAAATTATTTTCTGTGATGTACTCCTGGATGCTGCGCTGCAAAAATTTGTCTATCAGTTCGCGTTTCGCATCTTTCAGAAACATTTTACGAACCACGCCCATTGGCACTTTGCCCTGGCGGAAACCCGGGATGTTTACTTTCTTGCGGTATTCATTGAGTTGTTTATCGAGATCGGCCGCGTAATCGGCTTCAGAAACTTTTACAGATAATTCGGCATCAAGCCCTTCTTGCTTATTGATAGAAATTTCCACAGAATGAAGTAATGTATTTAAAGAAGAAAAAGAAAAAATGTGCGGATGAAGGGACTCGAACCCCCACGTCGCAAGACACTAGATCCTAAGTCTAGCGCGGCTACCAATTACGCCACATCCGCAACAAGCTGCAAAATTAGAATATAATTTTGGATTTTGTGTTATGATTTTTGAATTTTTAGTTTTTTGGATATTGATAATAGTAATTTTTCTGATTCCGCAGATTCCATTTTTTAACACTGAAGCATTTTTTTGGCAAATGTATTTATGGAAGAAATCATGTTAATCCGTTAACTAGGTTAATCCCGATTCAGACAATTTCCATTTTGTCACTTTGCCTTGAAAAAATAATCAATTGCGAAGATTCATTCATTCAAGTTTAATTACATTGAGATCATAAAAACTAATCGGCGCCCTGGTAAATCTGTAACCTGGCCATTCGGCTTTCAATTTCGCTCGCTGAAAGGTAAATATTATTATAATCCTGGTAATATTTCTCCTGCGGATAGTCTTTTTTAAGTTTTTCTACCAACCTGGCGTACGCAAGAATCTGGTAACCCAGCCCTCGTTTTATGGTTAAGCGGTCCGTTCTGTTTTCAATCTTCTTCCTGAAGCTTTCGAACATATACATAATACTGTAGCGAATTACTTGGGCCGGTGTTTTACGCACATAGTCGGCTATATGGGCAAGCTCGTGGCCAATTACACCAACCTGCATATTAAAATCGAGGTTTTTAAGCATTACAGGCTCTTTGCTGGTTCTAGTTCGCTTGCTTATCATTACTTCGTATTTACGCAGCCGCCCGGGCACAAGTACACTTAAAAGCCTTGGCCTGGCCGATAATGTGGTATCGCTTTGCTTAAACTTAAAATCAATAGCTACATATGTAAGCTCTGGAAAATGGCTCAGCGCTACCAATGCAGCCAGCTCATAACCATGCGGTAGCTTTTTTTTCTGCCCGTATTTTGCAAGCAATTTCTCCTTATTGGCTTGCTGTGTTTCTTTATAATATACTTTTCGGGGCGTATTTTCTACAGTCGTCAACTTTACCATACGCTAAGTAAAACTTATTTTGCGGCTATTGTTTGAGTAGTTTTACATAAAAATATCCACAATTATGCATCATATAATGATTAAAAAACGCAAGTTATTATAAAGTAATGCAATAAATTAAAATGAATACTAATGTTCAACTACAGAAACTGGCATAAAAAAATATGGAAGAAAACTGATGTTTAGTTAAGAATTACTTGCAAAAATTATTCAAAGATTTTACTCAATGCAGTGCAAATAAGCTATAAACAGCACTGTAGTATTTTACACCCGCAACCCAAACCATAAGAAATATAGCGCTTACTGAAAAAATGTTCGCTTTGGATCTACACAGCTTATACTTAGTAAATTACTTAAAACTACCATATAAGATACAGCTAAAAAATGCTTTGTGTAAAATAATATGATCAAAATTTATTGCAGGCGTAAATTTAGATGTACCATGTTTTATAAAATATTGCAGTTCGGCGCGCTGGCAATCCTATTTCTTTTGCCGAAAAAGTACAGCATTTTTGTTTGAATTTCCGATTAAACGTAAATTGAAATAATTTACCATTAGGTGCACGACGTGCGCTGACAATTGCACAAAAAACAAAAGAGGCTGCCTTGCAGGGCAACCTCTTAATTATATTATATTTCAGCTTATTTTATTTACTTACAATCGGATCCGGTGTATTATCTTTATCGCCGGTTACAAAGCCTGAAGCTTTCGGGCTACCGTTAGTTACAAGTAAAATACCTGCAACGTGCGGCGCCGCCATTGAAGTACCGCCAGACTTTACATATCCACCGCCTTTAGCAGTAGTGTATATATTTGTACCGGGTGCAGCATAATCAACCGGTGCGCCATAATTGGAGTAGCTTTCAAAAATTCCAAGGCTGTTCATGGCAGAAACGGTAAATACATTGGTTGCGTTAACCCTTGCCGGAGAATTATTTGTACAATCTGCGCCACTGTTACCCGATGCTATCGCTACAAAAATACCTTTAGCAGCTACTTTCCTAACAGCATCATCCAACGTGGTTGAAGGCGGAACACCTAAGGAAAGGTTTACAACATCGCCCGCCTGGCCATAAAATGCAACATGGTTTAGCGCCGCTACAATTTTACTTACATAAGCCGAGCCATTGGCATCCATAACACGTAAAGAAACCAGCGTAGCGCCTGCAGCAACTCCACAAGCACCATAATTATTGTTTTTTGCGCCAATTACGCCTGCAACCTGTGTCCCGTGGCCAAATTCATCGGTAAATGATGATGGCGTACCAGCCTGTGTTGTAGCGAGGAATGATTTGCTCCTTGTTTTATCTACATTCAGGTCGCTATGGTTAATATCAATGCCTGAATCTATGATCCATGCGGTTTTACCTGTACCATCTGTTGTTCCGCCAATTTTATTTACGCCCCAGCAAACTATCTGCGTGCTGACAGCGGTATTATCTGTAATCACAGGCTCGGTACCGCCGGTTGTTGTAGTTTCAGCAGTAGGAGTTTCGGTGGTAGTGCCGCCAGTATTTGTTTCGGTAGTTGTACCGCCGGTTTCGGTAGTTGTACCGCCGGTTTCTGTATTAGTATCGGTAGTTTTTGTTTTGCCTTTACCGGTTCCTGTGGTACTGGCGCTTGTTGGCTTACCCATGGCAACCAGCATATCTTCCTCGATATAGGCAACACGGTCGTCATTCTTCAAGGCTTCCAGCTGAGATTTGCTTAATCTTGCTGTAAAACCATTGCTTAAAGATGCGAATGTATTGTTGTCATTCAGCTCTATGCCATTTATACCATTTTCTTTCAGTACCGCTTTTGCCATGTTACGTACAACCTCCAGCTGGCGGCCATATGGCAAGCCTCTTTTGCCGGATGATATTTCCGTACCATCTTTCATAACAACTATGTACTCGCCTGTAGCTTTGGCCGAAATACCTGTTGCCTGGCTGTAACTGCCATTGTCGGCGATTTCCTGCGATAGCTGATCTTTAGAGCAGGATGCTAATGCAGCCACAGAAACAGCAGCCAGTGCGAGCGCCTTTGGCGAAAAGGAATTAAATGGATTAGACTTCATGATATTTAGTTTAGTTAATTACAATTATTGGAAGCTTACATTCTGCTTCCAGCGAAATATTACCGCTTAAAAAATCAAAGCTTCCCATACTCAACTGAACCTTTCTGCTAATCGTTCCTTGCTGCCTGTTATTTTGTATTTATTTAATATACTTTTAATGTACGAATATTGCAACAGTTTATTGGATAATTTTATATGCAAATTTGTTTTTTTGTACTTATAAGTTATTGTCCGCCAATAAAATAACACAAAAAAAGCAGCGCTGAAGTTGATACTCAGCGCTGCTCACATATATTGTTTATTAAAAAAATGCTTTGCTTTCTACTTCGCTACTGCAATTCTTTTACTAACTACATTTCCATTAATATTAAGCTGTAGAATGTACAAGCCTGCTTCATATGCAGAAACATCTAACTTATAATTTGCGGCTGCTGTATTCAAATGGTAATTGGCAACTCTCCTGCCGGCCATATCATAAAGCGCAACAACAGTTCCTTTTAACAAATGGCCTTGTATATTAACAAATTGCGTTGCCGGGTTAGGGTAAATGCTGATGTTGCTTATTGCTGGCAGCGATTCACCAAAACCTACGGTTTCTGCAGGAATGGTAACTCTGCGGATGCGGTTATTGCTCCTGTCGGCTACCAGTAAAAAGTTTTTATCGGCCGATAATGTTATGCTTCCTATTTCATTGAACCTGGCATTTGCCCCGCTTGCATCAACCCAGTCACACGCTGTTTCCTCTGCATTATCCTGGCCGGCAAAAATGCGTAATTGCCTGGTAACCATGTTATAATGCTTAATATTACATCTATCAGCAATATACATATCTATGCCTTTAATTGCCAATGATGAAGGCTCCTCAAGCTCATCCCCATCTAAAATGGTGCTAACCATACCGTTAGATATTTTACGAACACCACCATATCTTTCAGTAACATAAATATCGCCGTTGCTTTCCATAACAATTCCCTCAGGACCGCTAAAAGTTGCCTGCAATAAAGCGCCATCGGTTGCGCCGCCCTGGCCTTTTTTACCGGCAAACGTAGTTACCTTTCCGTAATCCGTACCACTAATCATAATTTTACGAATCACATCATTTCCCTGGTCAGTAACAAGCAGGTAAGTTTTATCCGGAGAAATAGCGATACCTACAGGCAGGCTAAAGCGTGCTGCGAGGCCTTTATCATCTTTAAAGCCAGAAAAGCCGTTAGATCCAAATTCCGTTCCTCCGCCAGCTATGGTTTTAAGTGTTTGGTTTGAACCGGTAGATACAAAAGGAGTGAGCCTCCTTATAGCGCTATTTCCGTTATCTACAATATACAACGTATCGTTAGCGCCCATTACAATGCCTTTCGGGTAGGCCATTGCACCATAATTACCCATACCACCGGTACCAAGCTGGAAACCATTGCCATCTTTATAGCCGCCATCTCCGCCTGAGCGCATACGGTACTGGTTGGCAGATGTATTAAGCATTACAATAACGTTGTTGTTCTCGTCACTCACCCAAACATTGCCCTTGCTATCGTAAATTGCAGCATATGGATAATCGAATTTAGCGTTCTCTATAGAAGTTCCGCCAGCGCTCCAGCCTGGTTCTTCACTGCCTGAAAAAGTTGTAACTGTTTGCGCTTTTGCAGCTAAAACACTGCATAGCATGCCTGTAAAAATTAATGTTTTCTTCATAAATAGTTTGATGATTTATATTTACAAAAGAAAACAAAAAAAATTACACTACAGCGTTTTTAACTCAGAATTGATCTTTTCCTGTAATTCTGCAGAAGTTTTAGCTGCATTTTCATCAGCGTTGAATCGCTGGCCGGTGATCTTCTCAAACAGTTCCATATAGCGGTTAAGTATCATTTCTACAACGGCATCGGTCATTTCTGGTATTTGCTGGCTTTCAAGGCCCTGGAAACCGTTTTCCATCAGCCACTCGCGTACAAATTCCTTGCTCAGCTGCTTTGGCGTTGTGCCGTTTTTGCGGTGTTCATCGAAACCTTCCGCGTAAAAATACCTCGATGAATCTGGCGTATGAACTTCATCAATAAGCATAATTTTACCATCGCGTTTACCGAATTCATATTTTGTATCGGCCAGCAGCAAGCCGCGGCTTTTCGCATATATGCTACCTGCCGAAAATAGTTCGCGTGTATAATTTTCCAGTTGCTGGTATTCATCTTCGCTTACCAGGCCGCGGGCTATTATTTCGTCACGAGATATATCTTCGTCATGCCCTTCATGCGCTTTGGTTGTCGGCGTAATAATAGGCTCAGGGAAAGGATCGTAAGGTTTCAAACCATCAGGCATTTCCACACCGCATATAGTTCTTTTGCCTTTTGAGTACTCGCGTAAAGCATGGCCGCACAAATAACCGCGGATAACCATTTCCACAGGGAAAGTCTGGCATTTATAACCCACAGAGGCACGCGCATCAACCACTTTTAAAAGCCAGTTGGGCACAATATTTTTGGTTGACTCCAGAAAAAATGCCGCAATGGTATTTAGAATAGCGCCTTTGCCGGGAATTTCACGCGGCAGAATATGGTCGAAAGCGGAAATACGATCGCTGGCTACAAGTACAAGATAATTATGATTTATTTCGTAAACATCGCGCACTTTGCCTTTGTAAAAACCGGTTTGGTTATTAAGCTGAAGTGTGGAAGCTGAAGTATTTTTCTGGATTTGCATATCAATGTCGTTTAGGTAAGGACTTTTCAAACGTATCGGTAAATTCAATATATTTGTTTCAATTCTCGTTTTTGCCCTCTGAAGCCGGGCAGGCTTCTCCTTTTTTCTTGATAAAAAAGGAGGAATTGCGAAGCATTCACGAATACAAAAACATAAAAATAAAAGATAAATGAGTAAAAAATCAAGGCTGTAAATTATTGCGCTAAAAACAGGGTTAAAGCATTTTACACCTGCAACCCGAACCGCCAGTCCTTTTTGTGTTTGTTGTTCTAATGCGTTGGCTCTGCGGGTTGCTCCGTAAGTTAACTCAACATTAATTCACAATTTACCATTCTCAATTCACCATTTGCATTTATGCTTTAAAACTATTTTTCTTAACGCTTATAATTTAAGGCCGTTCCACCGCTTTGCATTACTTTTTACTTTTATTGAAACATTAATAGTTCAATTCTATATATTTACGTTGCACCAAGCCCTGTATGGGCGAACTTTGTCAGCATGGGGCAAAGCCCTATGTAAAAAAATTCTTAACTAAACGGCATTGATTTGCATATAAGGAATTGCTGTAAAATGGCTTCAAAATTAGGGCAAACCTGACTTCAATTAAAAATTAAAAATTAAAAATTAAGTATGCTTTCACAGGGCGTTGCCATTTGCCAGGATATTTCGCGCCTTTGGAGCTGTTATTTCCATATATAAGTTGTTGAAAAAATACTTTTGGTATCTACCATAAACATAAAAAAGGCGTATGCGATTCGCCCCGGCAATTTTACGATATAAGGGGAAACCAATCATTCGTAATTAAATGTGGTTTATTTTCTTGGGGCGTTGCCCTAAGCTGTGTTGTTTCAGTCTTTCAGACTGTTGCAATATTTTATCGTTACTGCGGTATTTGATTAACGCTCCGAACCAAGTTCCTCAGGAACGATAAAATATTGTAGCAACGGATTTCAATCCATTGAAGGCAAGAATTTTATTAACTAAATGCCATTGATTCTAATTCGTAATTCAATATCGTTTAGTTAAGGGAACTGATGTCTCAGCAGAGTCTCTCGAAGAGGACTCTGCGCATTCAACGCTCCGAATGCGCAGAGTCCTCTTCGAGAGACTCTGCTGGAACAGAGCTTAAAAGCTAGGATCTTCTTAACCAATCATTCGTAATTCGTAATTGATTATCACTCCACTTGCTTGAACTGCTCGTAAGCGGTAACAATGCTGCGCACCAGCCTGTGACGAATTACATCCTGTACGTTAAGCTCTACAACGCTAATGCCTGGAACACTTTTTAATATGTGAATGGCATTTAGCAAGCCTGAGGAGCCGTGCTTTGGTAAATCTATCTGCGTTAAATCGCCGGTAATAATAAATTTGGCATTCGGCCCCATTCGCGTAAGAAACATTTTGAGCTGCGTATGCGTAGCGTTCTGTGCTTCATCTAAAATTACTACGGCATGGTTGAGGGTACGGCCGCGCATAAAAGCCAGTGGCGCTACTTCAATTACCCTGTGCTCAAAATACTGCTTCAGCTTATCGGCAGGTATCATATCGTCCAAAGCATCGTAAACCGGGCGTAAATATGGATCGATCTTCTCTTTTAAATCTCCTGGAAGGAAACCTAAATTTTCACCTGCTTCAACTGCCGGGCGCGCTATGATAATACGTTTTACCTCCTTGCGCTTTAATGCTCGAACGGCGATGGCTACGCTGGTATACGTTTTGCCGGTACCTGCAGGGCCAATCGCAAAAATAAGATCGTTATTCGCAGCGGCTTCTACAAGCTTTATCTGGTTGGGCGTTTTGGCTTTTATCACCATGCCATCGTTACCAATAAGCAAAAAGTTATCGTCCCTGTTATCATTAGCTGCCGGTTCATCAGGCTGGGTAACAGGGGCAATATCGCCAAGTATATCGCGCAGCCTTTCTTCAGGCAGGGTTTCGTGCCGGTTTATGTGGCTGATCATGCGCTTTATTTTTTCCTGCAGCCGTTTTATTTCCGCTTCATCGCCTTTAACAATAAGTTCGCTGCCGCGCGCAATAATTTTCAGTTTAGGAAAAGCCTGCTGTATAAGTTTGAGATTAATGTTGTTGATGCCCAGTAAGGCAATAGGATGTACATCATCCAGGTTAATATGTGTATCGCTCAAGTGTAAATTCTTTTAAAGTATAACGTAAAAACAGTCTAAATTTGTTTCCTGTAATTTTGTTTGAAATTTGCCAGTAATAACCCTTCTTACCGACCTTGGCAACAAGGATTTCTACGTGCCGATGCTGAAGGGACAAATACTTGGCGCCCTGCCGAATGCAAATATAATAGATATTTCGCATGCCATAGAGCCTTTTAATATTGCAGAGGCTGCTTTTATTTTAAAAGGATGCTACAAGGCTTTCCCGCCAGGTACCATACATATAGTTGCTGTGGATTCGGAGCAGGAAAGAGAGCCGGCCTGCGTTGCGGTTCAGGCCGCAGATCAGTATTTTATTACGCATGACAGTGGTTTGGTTTCGCTGGTGCTTGAGGAAGAAGCTGTACAAGCTGTTGTAAGCCTGCCATTTTCTGTGGAAGATATGGTATTTCCATCAAGCAAGATTTTTGTACCGGCTGCTGTGCAGATAGCTGAAGGCAAAACCCTGCAAAACCTTGGCACAGCAGCACGATTTGTTCGCAAAGCCAGCCTGCGGCCGGTAGTGGAAGAAAGCATTATACGCGCCAGCGTGGTTTATATCGATAACTTTGGCAATGCGGTGACCAACCTGCACAAAAACGATTTTGACTTGTACGGCATGGGCCGAAAATTCCGAATTTACATTAGCCGCAGGGAGTATTTCGATGAAATAAACAAATTTTACGGTGAAGTGCCGGAAGGTGAAAAACTGTGCCTTTTCGCTTCGAACGGTTTCCTGGAAATTGCTATCAACAAAGGCAATGGCAGCGGCCTGCTGGGCATAAAAATTGGCAAACCTGTACTTGTAGAGTTCTTTTAAAACTCCCACAAAGTATTTTTTAAGCAGAGGTAATATGCGTTCTTAATTTGACTATGTTTTGGCGCCAATTTTTTAATGCTTCAGCCCTTAAAAGCAATATGCAAAACATTGGTTGAAAAACTGAAATATGAAAATAAATTTTTTGTATAAAAGAGAATCACAATTTATTATGTAACGCAAACTGGAAAATTAACCATTGTTTGTCAATATTATATATTAATTTCCATATAAGCTAAAGCTAAAAAACGCTTTAATTTTACTATGGGTTGAAACCCATAGTAATTGAAACGCAACTAACACTTATTTGCCGCTGCTCAAAAAATTATTTGCCCTTTGCTTTAGCATTGGGCAGCCTTTACTTTTTAATTTCAATTTCCCAGATCGCGGTAATATGTAACCTATACACAATGATTTTGCAATTTCCACATTTTCATATTGGCTTCCCCGAGCTAAAGGTTTTCAAATCTGCACATTTTTCTTTACGCTTCAGGTAACTTTGCCAATAAGGTAACGCCACCGGTAACTTTCTGGCCCATGGTTACGCAAATTTCTGTGCCTAAGGGGAAGAAAATATCCATACGCGAGCCGAATTTTATAAAGCCCAACTCTTCGCCTTGTGTAACCTGCTGGCCGGGTTTTAAATAGAAACGGATTCGGCGAGCAACAGCTCCTGCAATCTGGCGCATCAAAACTTTCTGGCCTTTTACGTTGGTAATTACGGCTGTGTTACGCTCGTTTAGTTTTGATGATTTCGGGTGGAAAGCAACGAGATATTTTCCCGGGTGATATTTATAATATTCTACAGTTCCATCCAGCGGCACGCGGTTTAAATGTACGTTGGTCGGCGACATAAAAATGGAAACCTGCAAGCGCTGATCCTGCAGATATTCATCTTCGTAAACTTCTTCTATAACAACTACTTTTCCATCGGCTGGCGAAATAACACAACCTTCAGCCTTGGTTAAATTACGTGTCGGGTGACGGAAAAACTGTGTAAAAAATGCGAAGATTATGATGGAGAAAATAACCATTCCCCAGAAAATATAGCTGGGAACATTATTATAGAGGCCGAAATTTACGCCCAGGAGCAATATTGCCAGTACAATTAAAAATAATCTTCCTTCGCGGTGAATAGTCATTACAATAATCAGTTAACAGTTATCAGTAAGCAGTGAAATATGCAGCAAATTAGCCAATTTGGGAATCAGCCAATGAATTTTAGTTCATTAAATTTCATTCGACATATATAGGAATGTAAAAAAATGCTTCAGCGAATGTTTAAAACCGGTTTGATTTTGTGCCATAAGAAATGAAAAAACAAGGTGATTACCAAGAAAATAGCAAAATCATATATAAATTTAAATAATATCCCAAAAGCAGGATCGTAAATCATTCGGCTATTTGGTAAGAAATCTCTATGGTAAGAAGTTATTATAATGATAAACCTTTCGATATTCCATGCAAGGATTAATAAAATTCCGATAACTAATTTTATCCAAATCGACTTCCTGATTCTCTTAATCCAAAGTAGTTGCGTGCAAAACAAATAAATTACTGGCCTGGACCAGAATGTAAACCAATATGGGCCAAACATCCTGTTGAGTATATGTGATTCAATTCTATTTGAATAGTCTGCGGTTAGTGCTGAGTAAATATAAACAACCCAGGAAAACACAATCCATAATCCTGCAATTCTCACAATCAATGTTGCAATATCGTCAATCGCATCTATATTCCGATTTACATTTTGCAATTTATAAGCGGAAAAACAAAAAAGAACGATACAATACACACCAAAACCGGAAACTATGGAATCTATTATTTCATTTACGAAAATCATGGTTTAAAACTACACAAATAAAAAGCGCTGGCAACAACAAATTGCCAGCGCTCAAATTTTCCATATATGACTTTAACAAAAAATGCTTAGGCTGCCCGTTTTCCCGAGGGCTTTAGCCCCCGGCTATCATAGCTCGCCCTTTCAGGGCTATGAAAAACCGGACAAGTACTATTAAAATGTTCCGCGCAATTTTATGGTTTGTGCAATTTTATCTATAGCAACAACATAAGCGGCAATACGCATGCTTACATTGTGTTTTTTGCTTGTTTCGTACACTTTTTCAAAAGCTGTTTTCATGGATGTATCTGCTTTGTCGTTTACATCTTCCAGCGTCCAGAAATGGCCCATACGGTTTTGCACCCATTCGAAATAAGAAACTGTTACGCCGCCCGCATTTGCCAGAATATCAGGCACAACCATTACACCTTTCTCATTTAAAATTCTATCTGCATTGGCTGAGGTTGGTCCGTTTGCGCCTTCCACAATTATCTTCGCTTTTATATCGTGCGCGTTATGCCTTGTTATCTGATCTTCGATAGCTGCCGGTACGAGAACATCAACATCTAAAGTTAGCAGATCTTCATTGCTTATTTGCTCGGCTCCTTCAAAACCATCCAGGCTGAAATTATTCTTCTGGTAATATTCCATCGCTGCGGGAATATCAATACCGTTATCGTTGAAATAGCCGCTGTTTATATCGGAAATGGCCTTTATTTTGATGCCTTGCTCTGCCAGTAATTTCGCTGAAATTGAACCTACGTTTCCAAAACCTTGTACAGCAGCGGTTGTAAGTGCAGGATTCAGTTCCAGTTTGCTCAAAGCAGCCAGTGTAGAAACCATTACGCCGCGGCCGGTAGCTTCTTCGCGACCTAAAGATCCGCCCATAACCAATGGTTTTCCGGTTACCACAGCGGGTGATGTTACGCCCATTCTTCGGCTGTAAGCATCTACAATCCAGGCCATGATCTGCGCGTTGGTTCCAACATCCGGTGCGGGGATATCTTTGTCCGGGCCAAGTACATCTGCCAGCGCAACGGTATAGGCGCGTGTTAAACGTTCCAGTTCGCCTTTGCTCATTGTTCGCGGATCGCATTTAATGCCGCCTTTTGCGCCGCCGAAAGGAATGCCGACTACTGCGCATTTAAAGCTCATCCATGCCGCAAGAGCTTTTACCTCCTCAATATTTACATGTGGAGAATAACGGATACCGCCTTTGCTCGGGCCGAGATATACGGAGTGAACAACACGATAACCTTCAAAAACCTTTACGCGGCCATTATCCATGGTAACAGCCAGGTTTACCTTTACTTCCTTGGCCGGAGCTGTAAGCAGATGATAGGTTTCTTCGTCCAGGTGCAGAATATTAGACGCCTCGTGCAGGCGGCTGAGCATGCTTTCGAACGGGTTTTCGATGTTTTTGATTGTAGCAGATTCTATATAAGCCATTTTTTAAACTGGGTATATATGCAGGTTTTATACAAAGGTACGTAGGTTTGGTAAAATTGGTTTTTTGTTTTTGGAAATATAGGTTGTAAAACGTATCACATACACTCAATTTGCAATTTGATAAGGTTGCTTTGTGCTTTGAAAGTTTATTATTTTACTTTTGAAACGCGAATGAGCGTATGCGATACGCCATACATATATAC